>DAAJ01000001.1 GCA_001701115.1 Bacteroidales bacterium GP2 | reverse complement strand
GATCGCCTATACGTCTACGATAACTCCGTTGAGGATGCGGATGCAAGGATTCTGTTCCGAATGAGCAATGGCGAGGTGGTAAAATCTTATTCTGACGATATGCCTGATTGGGCTAAAATCATCCTTTCAAAATAAGTTATCGATTTATCGCTTGCGTAGCAATAAACGATGAAGGCTGTATAACTTATGAAGCTTTTGGTAGCCTCACCTCAGACAACCATATTGAAATTGTTGAGACATGGAAAGATGAAGATAGCCTTCAGGCGCACATGGAAGCACCACATTTCAAGCGTCTGGCTCCTGAACTTGAAAAATGTGGAACCCTTACCCTGGAGAAATTCAATTTCTGATAAACGGTATAAACAGTAGCATAACGTCGGCATCCCCAGCCGGCGTTTCTTTATATCCGTATGATTTGTCAATGATTTGATATTTATTGCTCATTTGCTTATCTTTGTGGCTTAATTGCCTTATTCTATGTTACCTATGGATGCCGTTCTAAAAAATCGTAAAGTGAGAGTGTTCCTGTCCTCAACGTTCAGGGATATGAATGCAGAGCGTGATTATCTGGTCAATTATATCTTCCCGCAAGTAGAAGATTATTGCACGAAGCGTGCTCTTGACTTCACTCCGATTGATTTGCGGTGGGGTATAACAGAGGAGGAGAGTCGAAATTCTGCTGTGCTTAACTCATGCCTTGAGGAGGTCAACAATTCGCGCCCTTTCTTCATCGGCATACTCGGTGACCGATACGGTTGGTCTCCTGATATTGAGGAGCTGGAAAATCTTGGACCGGAGCTGATGAAAGAACAGGATTGGTTGCTTGACAAGGTGGCAGAAGGAGCCAGTATAACTGAAATGGAGATTGATTTCGGTGTACTTCGTGACTTTGAAATTCCATATGCCGCTTTCTTTGTACGGGACAGTAAACTGACGGCACTGGAACATAAGGAATCTCCGGATTCCATTCAGGCACGGAAACTTGAAGCGCTGAAAGAAAGGATACGAAGCCAAAAGAAGTATCCCGTAATTGAGTACAATTCAATTGATTTTTTTGGTGAAAAGATTAAGGATACCCTTATTGGAATGATTGAAAGGGAGTATCCTGTCACTGAGTTTGATGCAGAAGATGCTTTAGTAGCTCCGCATGAAGATAAACTTGCTCGACTGTCATATGTAGCGTGTGAGTTAAAGAACTGTTTGGAAGATTTTGACAAATGGACACAGAGTTGTGAAAAAACTTTGGTTGTAACAGGTGACGCAGGAATAGGCACATCAACAGCGCTGGCATACTTTGTGAGTAGGAAAAGGAAGTATTATGCAGGAACGGATATTAAAATAATATACTTTGATTTTGAGAGTCTGCCGTCTGGCACAAAGCCTATGGATGCTTTTTTTGAGTTCATGGCACTTGAAAGGAACAGACCAAAAAGCGATGAATGGGCAATCGTTGCAATTGACAATGCATCATGGCTTTCAACTGAAAATATAAATCTTCTAACCGATTGGATTGAGGAGCAAAGTGTAAACACTCATATAGCATTGGCTGTAACGGAAGGCTCTCCTGCTTATGATAGTTTATATTTTCGGTTTCGGTCACCTCGGATTACTGTGCATGGCATGAATGAGAGGAATCGTACCGAATTTGTGGTGAATTATCTTAGGCGCTATGGCAAGCGTTTAAACGCTACTCAAGTATTTAAAATTGCTGCTGAACCAAAGCTTGGCAATGCGGTGATTATGAGGCTTGCGCTTGATTCCATTGTGGCACATGGTAATTTTGAGACTCTTGACAGGCACATTGAAGAAACTGTGAAAAACAGCCATCTGTCAAATAAATTCAATACTTTGCTCAGGTATTACCATAATGTCTTTCTAAAGACTAAATTCATAAAAGAGTATATCCACGGGCTGGTTGCAATTTCTTTGTGTTCTGAAGGAATACCGGAAAGTGTAATAATGAACGCATTTGATATAAGTCAGGCAAGGTGGTCTGCAGTTAGACCTGTGATAATGCGTTTTTGCAAAGGTAATAACGACAGTCTCCAGCTTGCAATGACATCTTGGCAACATGATGTCAAAATGTATTACCCAACGCCACTCCGAGGCATGATTGGTAAAAAGATTTCAGATTACCTGCTTGCAGACAAAAAAAGAGCGCGCCAGTATGCTCAGTTAATAGCGGCAATCTACAATGACATCTGGCATCTTCCACAATCAGAAAAAGAGGAAGAAGATAAAAAAGCTCAAAAAGAATACCAGAAAGGCATTAAGGTGTTTTCTACATCTTATGATGCGGTGATGACTTGTGAGCCGGGAATGCTCGATGGCATGTTGAGACTTTACCGCGATGAACCTTTGGTGTTTGACAAGCTCGAAAATAGGTCTGTGGGAGAAAAAATATCTTATTTTGTTCGCCTAGCACGTGTCCTTTCGAGCTTTAATAGAAACAGTTTGGCTTCACAATGTTACGATGCTCTTGTTGAAGTGCTTGAATCGGAGCAACAGTTGGATGCAAGTTTGTACAGAGCGTATTCTTTCTTTGAAAGAGGACGTGCCGCAGACGCATTGAGGATTCTAAAAGAATCTGGATTGTTACCGGAAAAAGGATTTAAAAAATTCTTCTCCAAAAATAGGAAGAATGAAATAGATAATGTTTTGCGGTTGAATGCAATGGCTCTGGAACTTAAGATTTACTGCCTGACTGGTGAGTTTGTTAAGATGCAGTCCTCTATAGAACCTTTATTGGCTCAATTGGAAATGATTTCCGAAAAGGAACAGAGAGAAAACTATGAGATAGCCTTTTCTGCCATAGCAAGAATATTGCGATGTATGGCTATGTTTGGCGATAGCAAGGTATTAAAAGAAGTGGACGGCATATACAAAGAGCTTGATGACAGGTTCCGTCTTATAGGTCTTGAGTCGGAAACGACTTATGAATATTTGCTTGGTCAGGCTATCTTGGCTTATTATCGCCAGGATTATGCAGGAGTTCGCTACTGGTCGTATTATGCAATGAAAAGTGCAAATAGGATTTATGGTTCGCGCACTAATAACGTGTTGATATTATTCAATTCAAGGTCATACCAGTATTGTCGTGCCGCAAACTTGTATGCAATTGCTGAATGGCAACAGAATCATCGGTACATGGACTGGCATGGACGTGGATATAAGCAACGGTTCTACGACGCACTTCCTGACGGGGTTACCTTTGATATTAGAGAAAAAAATAAACTTGATGGCATTGATTCATCGGTTAAAAAGATGGTTGACATGGAAAAAATATGGTTTTTAAAGGCAATCCGCACAATTCAGCCGGCAGAAAAGCAAAAAGAAATTGATATAGAAATAATGAAACTGACAAATAATTAAGTTTAACATATAAATAATTTAGAAGCAATGAAAAATGTAATTAGTGTATTAATTTGTCTTGCAATTGCCTTGACATTAGCATGGATGTTGGAAATCAATCCGGAAAAAGAGTATGGTTGGTTTATGGGCTTCATTCATGGTGGATTCCTCGTTCCTAACTGGATTATCAGCCTTTTTTCAAAAGGATGGTTATGCAAAGCACCTCTCCACACCACAATGTACAATGTAGATTGGTGGATAATGGCTATACTTTGCACAACAAGTTGGGTATTGATGATTTTAGGAACAATAATGAACCTGTTTGTAAACAAAAGGTAACGGCAATAATAAATCACCCTCGGCAAATCAAGTAGCCGAGGGTGATTTGTATGTATATGTTTTGAAATA
>DAAJ01000094.1 GCA_001701115.1 Bacteroidales bacterium GP2 | reverse complement strand
AAGCGGTACGCCCCATATAAAAATGTGCAGATGTCATTTATCTTCTGTGTACCAGCGTGAATACATCAGGTAGTTGCCCGCTATCTTCCGGTTGAGTTCCTTGCTCTGCTCTGGGTCGACCATTTTGATGAATTTTGCGGGTGCGCCTCCCCAAAGTTCATTCGGTCCGATTTTGGTGCGTGACAGCACAACTGAGCCGGCGGCAACGAGCGCGCCTTCTCCCACTTCCGCGTCATCCATCACCACCGCTCCCATGCCTATGAGCGCGAAGTCATGCACTTTGCATCCATGGAGGGTTACATTGTGCCCAACGGAAACATCGTTGCCGATTTCGATAGTTGATTTCTGGTACAGCGTGTGGAGCACGCTGCCGTCCTGAATGTTCACGCGGTCGCCGATGCGGATCGAGTTTACGTCTCCGCGGAGGACAGTGTTAAACCAGAGGCTGCAATCTTTGCCCATCACCACGTCTCCGACGATTGTCGCGTTTTCGGCAAGAAAACATCCCTCTCCGATTTCGGGGGTGAATCCTCTTACAGGTATAATCAGTGCCATATATTAATTAAGGTGTGGGTTCAACGTGCAAGGGTTTCGGTTTTCTTAGTGAGCCATTCCTGCTCTTCTTTATCCAGAAGCGGGAGGAGCCTTTCGCGGACAGTGGCATGGTAGTTGTTGACCCAATTTATTTCATCGTCGGTCATTATCGCGGTGTCAAATAGGCGCAGGTCAAATGGGAAGAGAGTGAGCACCTCGAATTTGAAGAATCTGCCGAACTCGGTTGTCATTGCCGGGATAGTGAGCACAAGGTTCTCGCATCTGATTCCGTATTCACCTGAGCGGTATAGTCCTGGCTCATCTGATGTGATCATTCCCGGCATGAGTGGCGTGGGGTTCTCGTTAAGGCGGATGCTTTGGGGTCCTTCGTGTACATTCAGGAAGTGTCCTACGCCATGTCCAGTGCCATGCAGGTAGCTGAGCCCGTGCTTCCATAGGTTAATGCGTGCAAGTGCATCGAGTTGCGCTCCGCGTGTGCCTTCCGGGTAAATAGCTTCAGCAAGCGCAATGTGCCCTTTCATCACCAGGGTAAAGTCGCTCTTCTGCTGGGCAGTGGGCTCTCCGAGTGTGATTGTTCGTGTTATATCGGTTGTGCCGTCAAGGTAGCTTGCGCCAGAGTCGATGAGCAGGAGGTTTTCCGGCTGGATGACAACGTTTGTGTCAGGTGTTGCGGAGTAGTGGACAATGGCACCGTGAGGACCATAGCCAGCTATAGTGTCAAAGCTCTGGTCGAAGTACAAGGGCTGTGCGCTGCGGTGCTTGGTCAGTATGTCCGCAACATCCATTTCCGTAATGGGAGTACCGGTGGCGAGGGCTTTTTCAATTTCCATGAAGGATTTCACCAGCGCTACGCCGTCACGCTCCATGGCGCGGCGCACACCTTCAACCTGGACTGGGTTCTTGCATCCTTTGAGGAGTGCTATGGGTGATGGTCCAGTGACAAGATGCCCATCCAGAGTTGCGGCAACTGCTCCGGCTGTCTGTGCCGCATTAACAAGCACTAGGTTTGAGTCGGGGAGTGCAGCAAGGAATTCTTTTACTGAAGAGTAAGGTGCAGTTGCAATATTGTTCGCTGTGAGGTATTCCGTGACTTCAGGTGTGAGTTTAGCTTCGTCGACAAACAGGGTTGAGCCGTTTTCCCCTACAAAGAGGAATGAGGTGGCAACAGGGTTGCTTTCTACGTCGCGAGAGCGGATGTTAAGCGCCCAGGCGATTTCTGCGAGGTCGCTGATGAAAGCTGAGTTTGCTCCCTGTTCTTTTGCGGCAGCGAGGATTTTTTCTATTTTTGATGCGCAGGATTCTCCGGCATACTTCTCTTCATGGATAAAGATCTTGTCCAACGGCATTGCCGGACGGTCGCTCCAGAGCGCTTCGGCAGGGTTGAAATCTACGCGGAGGTTTATCCCTTTTGATGCGAGTTTTTCCTGTAGTTCTTTTGTCGCGTTGATGGAGAATACCATGCCATCTATTCCAACGGTGTCTCCAGCGCTAAGGTTGGAGCAGAGCCACTGTTCAATTGCAGGCACTTCTGGCTTGCCTTCTTCCATGACTCCGATTCCGGTTCCATTCAGCTGTGCTGCCGCCTGAAGCCAATATCTTGAATCCGCCCATATATATGCGTCTTTCAGTGTCACTACAAGCGCTCCTGCGCTGCCGGTGAACCCGCTGAGCCAGCGGCGCACTTGCCAATGGTCGGCGATGTATTCGCTCTGATGGGGGTCTGTCTGCGGAAAAATCACAGCATTAATGCCGGCGCCCCTCATATAATCTCTGAGGGCTGCGATTCTGGCGGATATTTCTTCTTTCATTGTCGTGGTATTATTTTTTTTAGTGAATATTCGGGGTCGTTGATGCCTGAAAAGGCATATTATTCATCTACAAACTTAATAAAATAATTTTGCAAAGAAAAATTTTTAAAAAGTGAAGATGGTTAGTTCGCTGATATATAGCAGTTTGGCGTATTATATGCCGTTTGTGACGTAAAAAATAAATCAAGAAAGTTTGGAAGTTCACGAAAGAGTGCTTAACTTTGCAATCGCTTTTGAGAGGGAAACACTCCGGAAGCGATAAGATTGCCTCTTTAGCTCAGTTGGCCAGAGCACGTGATTTGTAATCTCGGGGTCGTTGGTTCGAATCCGACAAGAGGCTCAAAAGTCCCGGAAAGAGTTCCGGTGAGGAAAAAAAGATTTTGGGCGAATACCAGAGTGGCCAAAT
>DAAJ01000067.1:5348-5508 GCA_001701115.1 Bacteroidales bacterium GP2 | reverse complement strand
AGGAAGTCGTTGTTGTTCATCGGCACAGCCATCTTCAGTCCGGCCGGGAGGTCTTTCTTCATGCTGTCGACCACTTTCAGACAGTCGTTGATGATCTGGGTGGCGTTGGAGCCGGCGGTCTGGAACACGATACAGCTCGTGGAGGCGTAGCCGTTGAGGG
>DAAJ01000067.1:0-5308 GCA_001701115.1 Bacteroidales bacterium GP2 | reverse complement strand
CGCCGAGCCTGAGCACCTCGCCGGTGGGCTTTGCAGACACCACGATATCTTCAAACTGCTCGGGGGTGGTGAGACGGCCTCTATATTTCATGGTGTACTGGAAGCTCTGGTTGCCCTGTTCGCCGAATGCACCGGGAGCTGCCTCGATGTTCTGCTCGGCGAGAGCGTATGAAATATCGGTAGGCATGAGACCATACTGGGCCATGACTTCGGGCTTGAGCCAAATACGCATGGAGTAGTCGGCGCCGAACGACATTACGTCGCCCACACCCGACACACGCTGAAGCTGCGGAATCATGTTGATTTTGGCGTAGTTGTCGAGGAATTCAGAGGTGTAGTTGCCCGATTCGTCATAGAGAGCCACCATGAGCAGCATGGAGGTCTGGCGTTTCTGGGTGAGCACACCTACCTGAGTCACCTCGGCGGGGAGGAGGTTCTGAGCCTTAGCCACGCGGTTTTGCACGTCGACGGCAGCCATGTCGGGGTCAAAACCCTGCTCGAAGTAGACTGTGATGTCGGCAGAGCCGGTGTTGGTGGCTGTAGACTCCATGTAGGTCATGCCCTCAGCACCGTTGATGGCCTCCTCAAGAGGTGCAATCACGGAGTTGAGCACAGCCTGGGCGTTGGCACCGGTATAGGTGGTGGAAACGCGGATGGTAGGCGGTGCGATGTCTGGGAACTGTGTGACCGGGAGTGAGAAAAGTCCAATCAGACCGAGAAGCACGATGAAGATGGAGATCACCGTAGACAGCACCGGTCTGTTGATAAATGTATCTAATTTCATGAATGTGACTTTGTGAAATTACACGTTGACTGGTTTATGTTTAGTGTGCGGCAGGTGCCTGCTGCTGTGCCGCAGCTGCTGCCTGGGGGTCAACCGGAGTGATGGGCATTCCGTCTTTCAGGCGTGTGCCGACACCTTCTATTGCAATGCGCTGTCCGGGCTGGAGACCTGCTTTAACCACAAAGTTCTTGCCGTCGTTGTTAGGCTCGATTACAATCGGGGTGGAAACCACAATGTTTGAATCGTTGACAACATATACGAAGCGGCGGTCCTGAAGCTCGAAGGTAGCCTTCTGCGGGATGAGAATCACATCTGCTTGGTTGTCGGGGATGATAATCTGACCTGTGCTGCCGCTGCGGAGAAGTCCGGAGGGGTTGTTGAAGAGCGCGCGCACGCTTGCTGCGCCGGTGTTATTGTCAATCACTCCTGAAACTGTTGCGACTTTGCCTTCGATAGGATAGATTGTGCCGTCGGCAAGGCGGAGCTGCACTGAGGGCATTGAATCGATGGCGTTGTTGAGCGACCCTTTGCCGCTGAGACCGAGGATATCCTTTTCGGTGAGCGAGAAGTAAGCGTACACCTCAGAGTTGTCGCTCACTGTGGTGAGGGGCTGGGCGGAAGAGGGTGAGGCAAGTGAGCCTTCACGGTTGGGTATTTTGCCGACAACACCATCGGAAGGAGCGGTAACAACAGTGTAGGCAAGGTTCTTGCGTGCTGTTGTGAGAGCCGCCTGTGCCTGTATCTGCTGTGCTTTCGCTGTCTGCAGCTGATTGTCAGCGAGCTGGAATTCGTAGTTGCTGATGATGTTCTTGTCAAGAAGCTGGCGCTTGTTGTCCACTGTCAGCTGCGCTGTTGCAACAGCGGTGTTTGCTGCGTTAAGAGCCGCCTGAGCCTGCTCAACAGCTGCGTTGAACTGCACTTGGTCGAGGGTGAAGAGCACCTGTCCTTTGCGCACGTGCTGACCTTCATCTACATGAACCTTGGTGATGAATCCTGTAACCTGAGGGCGGATGTCAATGTCGGTTTTGCCCTTGATTGTTGCGGGATAAGTGTTTTCAAGAACAGAATTGCTTGTTTCGAGAGTCATTGTGGCGATAGCGGGCGCCTGACCCTGTGGCATCTGCTGCTTTCCTCCGCAGCCGGTGAGAATTGCGAGGGCTGCTCCGGCGATAAGTATGCCGGTGGTTTTCAGTGAACTTGCATTCATACTTTTTTCCTTAAATGTATACTTTATTTCCAATTTGATTTTCGTTGAAATGAGCTTAAAAACATCCCTGAGTTAAGCGGACACTCTAAATCGGGTGCAAAGATACTCAATAGATTGTGAAGTTAGAATCCTGCGTTATCCAAAACAGCGGCGGTATTAAACATCCTTAACATCAATTGCCCTTTTAGGCTAACACTATGGAAATATATTCCAATAAAAAACGGAGTGGGTGGCGGAGTGGAAAATAGTTATTAGATTTGCGGCATGAAACCGGGACGAAGGATTTTTTTCCGTGGAGTGGTGCAGGGCGTTGGCTTTCGTCCTGCCGTTTACCGTGTTGCCTCCGCTATGAACCTTGACGGTACTGTTGCAAATACTCCTGACGGGGTTTCGGTGGTGATTAGCGGCGATGACGCTGTTGCCGGGGAGCTTGTTTCGCGGTTGCGGAGCGAACTTCCCAATATCGCGCAAATAGAGGAGGTGAAGGTGAGTGATGCCGTAATATCGCCTGAGCTTACCGGGTTTCATATTCTGGAGAGTGAGCACGGCGCCGGGGAGCTGCCGGCAAGGATAAGCCCCGATGTGGCGATATGTCCTGACTGCCTGGCGGATATGCATTCGCAGCCGGGACGTAAGGGCTATTTCCTAACCAACTGCACCAACTGCGGTCCTCGTTTTTCGATCGTCACGGCAATACCATACGACCGGAGCGCTACCACCATGGCTCCCTTTGAAATGTGCGGACGATGCCGTAGCGAGTACGAGGATTGCAGTGACCGCCGTTTCCATGCCCAGCCTGTGGCATGCCATGATTGCGGACCGCATTACTGCATGGTTTTGCCGGATGGCTCAACTGTGGCTGAACCTATGGAAATTGTAAAGGAAACAGCTGGTCGACTATCCTCCGGAGAGATTGTAATGGTTAAAGGCATAGGAGGTTATAACCTTATTGCCGATGCCCGGTGTGATTATGCTGTGAAACGGCTAAGGGATATAAAAAAACGCCCGCGCAAACCGTTTGCGGTCATGGCGGGGTCGGTTGGTGATGCAAGAAAAATAGCGGATATCACAACAGCGGAGGAGGAAGCGTTGTCAAGCTGGCGTGCGCCGATAGTTGTGTGCCCGTCATCCGGCAATTGCCAACTATCCTCTTATGTCGCTCCCGGTTGCCGTACAATCGGGGTGATGCTGCCATATATGGGATTTCATCATGCTTTGTTTGAGGAGATCGGTTTTCCGGTAGTCTTTACGAGCGCGAATCTTCCGGGGCGTCCTATCATGACCGGCGACCGCGAAGCCGCGAAGTTTGCATCGCTTCATGGGCTTCCCATCGTGTACCATAACCGCCCTATAGCCAACCGCTGCGACGATTCAGTGGTGAGGATTATTGGCAATGTGCCTGCGATGCTTAGGCGTTCACGCGGTTATGTGCCTGCGCCTTTGCGGAATGTCGATGAAGTGAGCCATATAGCCGGAATGGGTGCCGATATTACTTCCGCGTGGGCGTTCGGCACAGGCAAGGAGGTGATTCTAAGCCCCTATATCGGGTCTCTGACAAGCGAGGATGCCGTAGACGCTCTGCGGGAATCAATCTGCGGGATGAGCGGCACTTTCAGGTTCGTGCCTGAAGTTGTCGTAATAGACGCGCATCCTGCATATCTCTCTTCGGCGTGCGGAAAGGAGTATGCCTTCCGGAGCGGTGCGCGGGTAATAGGGATGTGGCATCACCACGCGCATGCGGTAAGTGTCATGGCTGAGTACGGCATAACAGGAAATGTGCTTGCGGTGGTGCTTGACGGTACAGGCGCTGGTCCTGACGGTACAGTCTGGGGCGCAGAATTGCTGCTTTGCGACCGCACCGGTTTTGAGCGGATAGCCCACGGGCAATATTTCCCTCTTCCCGGAGGTGACCTTGCTTCCCTTGAGCCGTGGCGGTGCGCCGTGTCTGTTCTTGTTACCCTCCTCGGTTCGGCTGAGCGTCTGCCGGCAAAACTCCGTGCGGCTATCGGTGATGAACCGCTAAGAGTGGTGGAACAGATGATAGCCAGAAAGTTGCGCTGCCCGCAAGGTTGTGGCGCAGGGCGGGTGTGGGATGCTGTTGCCGCACTTATCGGCGTGGCTTACGTCAACGGGTACGAGGCTGAGGCTCCTGTTCTGCTTGAAAACCTTGCAATGGGATGCGTCAATGTGGCGGAATACGAGTTGAATCCAGATAATCCGTTGGATATAACTCCCATTATAAAGGGGATACTGGAGGATATCGAAGCCGGCACCGAGCCGCAGGTTGTCGCAGCAAAATTCCATAAATCCTATGCCCGCGCATGGGTCTCAGTAGCCATGCATGAGGCGGAGAGGCGAGGAATCACTACGATAGTGCTTGCTGGCGGAGTGATGCAAAACGCTTTATTAGTCAAATATATATCTGAACCATTACGCAATGCCGGACTGACGGTGCTTGCACCTATGAAAGTGCCTGCAGGGGACGGCGGCATAGCTGTGGGGCAAGTTGCGCATGGAGCGGAAATACTTAAAAAGGAACGGAATGCATGAATTGTCACTTGCACAGAGCGTGCTGGAAATTGTTGATACGGAGATGGCTCGTCATAGCGGTAAGAAGCTGAAGGCGGTAACACTTACTGTGGGGGAACGTGCCGGCGTGGAGATGAATACTTTCCGCACGGCAATAGATGCGGTGCTACGCAGCAGCCGGTGGCAGGGCGCTGTGGCGAAAATAGATATCGTTCCGTCACGGGCGCAGTGCATAGCATGTGGGGCGCAATTTCATCCTTCAGGATCGGTGGTTGAATGCCCTGAATGTGGCAGTGGTGCCTGCGGAATTGTCTCCGGCATGGAGTTCAGGGTCAGCTCCCTGACGATTGAGTGACGTTCTTATGCTGTGCGTGCGAGGAGGTCACGCCACTCTGCCTCGGCGATGTCGTGTTTCGGTGGCATCTGGGCGAGCTGCTCCCTGATGCGGTTGCAACGCTCCTTGATCTCCTGGCGTAGGTGTTTTTTACGGCATCGCCTCTCCGAGGCTCATCTTTTATATTTTGTGCTTCCCCAGGCTGCGCGCAATATGCGCTTGCCAGGGGTTGTACACGGAATCGCTCCTGCGGAGCTCAATCTGCTATCTTGCAGAGAAAAACGTATGCAATGCGGCATCGTCCATATAGAGGTGGTGCGCCGGAGAGCGTTGTCCGGCATAGCTTATGCGGAGCGCGGGACGCGCGAATCCGTGTATAACCCCTGGCAAGCGCATATTGCGCGAAGCCTGGGGGAGATGCCAGCACAGGACTAATGAGCCTCGGAGAGGCGAT
>DAAJ01000105.1 GCA_001701115.1 Bacteroidales bacterium GP2 | reverse complement strand
ACTCTTCGCCATACTCAGAACCGCCATCTGTTTACTATCGGCTGGAACTGGGCAAGCGATTACGGCACAAGCGCAGATTCCAAGGAGATGGCTGAGTATCTTCTGGGATATTCTCCGATCCATAACATTAAGAATGACGGCACGCCTTATCCTGCCATCCTTGTTACCACAGCCGACCATGATGACCGTGTGGTGCCAGCGCACTCCTTTAAATATGCCGCAACCCTCCAGGCTGCGAATACCGGAGATGCTCCCAAGCTAATCCGCATTGATTCCAACGCAGGGCATGGCGCCGGCAAGCCGCTTGCAAAGGTTGTTGACGAGTATACCGACATTTATTCTTTCATTTATCATAATCTCGGAATTGACCCTACTGAAAAGAAATAAATTATTTGCGGCGGCACTGCTGCTGGTTGGTTGCTCTTCCTGCTTCACCGGAGTGGAGAGCACTCCAAAAATCAGCGCGGAAACTGTTGAGAAAACTTTACCCGGAAATATCGCGGAACAGAGATACCTTAGCGATATTTCCGGGGATTCTCCCGCATTATGGAAACCCGGGAAAAAATTCTATGTCACCGATTCAAGGATAGGCATAATTTTTAACCCCGGAGCTCCGGAGCTATCTGCCGGCAGCATAATCAGTTTCACTGGCATGAGGGAAGGCGTTTCGCTAACCGGAGAGCCGATGGTTGAGCTCACTTTTGCAGACAGCAATTCAAAAACGATGGGCTACCGCGTGGAGTCCTCCGAGAGCGCATTAAAATCAAGGAGCAGCTTTGAGGTGCCGTTTACAGTAGAGGTGAGTGTTGTCGATTCTGTGAAATCGAGAATGGAAGGCAGAACTTTCTATATACTCACTCCGGTGTGGTATGACCTTAACGAGCAGTCTTTTACCGGTAGAAAATATGTGCCTGTGAAAATCCTTGAAGTGCTGCCGGGAAATTCAGTCTATCCTATCAAGCTGATAGTTTCAGATGAGCATGGCTACAGCTTCGTGATGTTTATGTCGGTAGGGCAAAACCTTAAAGCTCCGAGAGGATTTCATAAACTCTTCTCACTCACCAATCCGCGCCAGAAATATCCGCTTATCCGTGACGAGGTGTGGAAAAATATTGTCAACAACAGGATTGCGATAGATATGACCCTTGATGAATGCCGCATTGCCCTTGGCGCTCCCGCAAAGGTTATCCGCCGTGCCGACCAAAGCACGTTGTATGAAGTGTGGACTTATGAAAACGGCATATACCTGTTGTTTCGTGACGGTATACTGAGCGAGTACCGACGCTGAGCATTTCCAATATTAGTGAACATAAGATGATGTGAGCTGTTTTATTTCTGTAAAACAACTAAAGCTTCATAATATGACAAAAGTAACTTATTTGGATCACAGCGGGTTTGCCGTTCAGATTCCAGGCGCCGTCCTGGTGTTTGATTACTACCGTGACCCATCTCACGCTCTCCATAAAATCCTTGAGAACAATCCTGATATTCCGGTGATATTTTTTGTAAGCCACCAGCATAAGGACCATTTCAATACCGGCATCTATGAAATGGCGCAGAATCATCGCAGGGTATATGTCATGTCCAACGATGTGCCCGCACAGAATATCCCTTCAACGCTTGAAGTGGCGGGCATGAGCGCCGGCGACCGCATAGAAGGACTCCCAGGAGGAGTAAATGTTGCAGCATATCCCTCTACTGACGAAGGGGTGAGCTTCATGGTTGAAACGTCCGGAGGCAAGAAGATATTCCATGCCGGTGATTTGAACCTGTGGCACTGGAAAGATGAATCGGATGCAAAGGAGGTGAAAAAATCGGAAGAAGCATTCAGCAAGGCTCTCCACCGCATCGCTTTTGAAAACCCGAGTGTTGATATTGCAATGTTTCCGGTTGACCCGCGTATCGGCACCGATTTCGGTGAGGGTGCAAAAGATTTTCTGACAACTATAAAGGTTGCAAACTTTTTCCCGATGCACTTCTGGGGCAGAAAAGATGAGGTTGCGACATTCCTAAGCACAATTCCCGAAGACCGCTCCGATGTGCATTTCATTTATACCCCCGGAGCCACCGTGGAAATCAAATAAGGAACTTGAAGTATAATATAAAATAAGCTGTGCCGGTCGGCACAGCTTATTTTGTCTCTTAATTTTCACGGATCATGCGTACCGCACTAAGCAACCCGAAGTTAACGGCGCGATCAACAACACGTTTGCGGTTTCCCGGAAAGTGCATTGTTACCGTTTCGGTCTTGCCGCGGTAAGACACTGCGATGCAGACAGTTCCAATCGGTTTATCCGGAGTTCCGCCGCCTGGTCCAGCAATTCCACTTGTTGCGATTCCAAGGTCGGCGCCTGTAGCCGCACAAACCCCTTCTGCCATCTGTGCCGCAACCTCTTCGCTTACAGCTCCTTTGAGCGCAAGTGTGTCAGGGCTTACTCCTAAAAGCTTAATCTTTACATCGTTGCTGTACGCCACCACTCCTCCTGCCATGCACTGCGAGCTGCCCGGAACCGCGGTTATGGCACCTGCAATATTTCCGCCTGTACAGCTTTCGGCAGTAGCGATAGTCACATCATGCGCAGACGATTCGGCGAGTAATATTTCAGCCGGTGTAATGTCGTTTTCTGCAACAATATATTCGCCGATTATCTCCTTCATTCCTGCAACCGCTTCATCTGCCGAAGTTTCTACAGCTTTACGCTCTGTAATGTCGCCTTTCGCGTCAAGGCGCAGGCGGATATACCCCGCGTTTGGAAGATATGCCAGATGCATGTTATCCGGCAGATTTTCTTCCCAGCCGGCAAGCATCCCTGCAAGAGCGCTCTCGCTAATTCCGGTAGTGATGAGTGTGCGGTGTGTGATTACTTTGCGTGAGGGGAAACGATTCAGCAGCCGTGGAAATACCTCGCTTTCAAACATCCCGGTGGTTTCAAACGGTACTCCTGGCATTGCCACAAGTACACCTTTGTCGCTCTCAAACCACATCAGTGGGGCGGTGCCAAGCCGGTTCTGAATCACCTCGCAACTTGTCGGCACCATTGCCTGAGCCGCAGTGAGGGGATTCATTTCGAGTCCTCTTCGTGCCATTATATTGCGGACATTTTCGAGTACCTCTGCATCTTCGTGCAATTCTCCGCCGAAAATTTCCATCAACACGTTTTTTGTTATATCATCTTTTGTAGGACCGAGTCCCCCGGTGGTCAGCACAATATTGGCTCGGCTGAAAGCACGCCCGATTGCCCCGCGGATATCTTCCGCGCTGTCACCGCACACTTCCACTCCTGCAACTCTCCAACCCTCCGGGGCAATCATCCTCGCTATGCTCCCGCTGTTAGTGTCAGTAACCTGACCTATAAGCAGTTCATCGCCTATAGCCACAACGCATACGTCCATAATCCATGCAGTTTAATTATTATATGCTCACGCGCGCGTAAGGAACCGCGTCGTAAGCGCAGAAATCGCCTTTGAGATACTTGAAATACCCTGCAATCGCTACCATTGCCGCATTGTCGGTAGTAAACACCCGCTCCGGAATAAATGCTTTTAGCCCACGCGATGCACAGAAATCGGCAACCGCCTTGCGCACGCCGGAGTTGGCGCTTACTCCCCCTCCGATAGCAACAGTCTTTACCCCGGTTTGCTTTACTGCCGCGTCAAGCTTGCTGATGAGTATTTCAACAATGGTGCGTTGGAGTGAAGCTGCGAGATCGGCAATGTTTTCGCTGACAAAATCCGGGTTTTTCTTAATTTCATCACGCAGAGTGTAAAGGAAAGATGTCTTTAGACCGCTGAAACTATAATCGAGTCCAGGAATGCGAGGTTTTGCAAATTTAAACCTCATGCTGTCGCCTTCCGCAGCGAGTCGGTCGATATGCGGTCCGCCGGGATAGGGGAGCCCCATCACCTTGGCGCACTTGTCAAATGCCTCTCCGGCAGCATCGTCTATAGTCTTACCGAGTATTTCCATCTCCTCTGCGCTCTTCACAAGTATAATCTGGCTGTTGCCTCCGCTCACAAGCAGGCAAAGGAAAGGAAATTCCGGCACCTCGTCATCTTTCTCCTTGCGGATAAAATGGCTGAGCACATGCCCGTGCAAATGGTTTACATCAATAATAGGTATGCGCAGCCCAAGGCTCATGCCTTTGGCAAAAGATGTGCCTACGAGAAGCGAACCGAGCAGTCCGGGACCGCGGGTAAAAGCAATCGCGCTCAAATCCTGAGCTTTTATTCCGGCGCGTTTCAACGCAGCATCCACTACAGGGACGATGTTCTGCTGGTGTGCGCGGCTTGCCAGTTCCGGCACCACTCCTCCGTATTCCTCATGGATGCTCTGGCTTGCAATGACATTGCTCCTCAGAATGCCGTCAGTTATTACCGCAGCGCTTGTGTCGTCACACGAACTCTCTATGCCAAGTATATTAATAACGCTCATAATAGTCTATATGCCTTTTGGTTTACGGAATGCGTCGCATCGCATTTCCGAACTGCAAAGTTACATATTTATAGCCGCAGATTAGAAAAAAAAGAGTAACTTTGCGCCCGGATTTTAAGAAGACTATATGCAGAATATTCGCAACATCGCAATCATAGCCCATGTAGACCACGGCAAAACAACTCTCGTTGACAAAATGCTGCTCGCAGGGCATCTTTTCCGCGACAACCAGACAACAGGTGAACTAATCCTTGACAACAATGACCTGGAGCGTGAGCGCGGTATAACAATTCTCTCCAAAAACGTATCCATCAACTACAAGGACACCAAAATAAATATAATCGACACTCCGGGACACGCTGACTTCGGCGGAGAGGTTGAGCGAGTGCTGAACATGGCTGACGGATGCCTATTGCTTGTTGACGCATTTGAGGGACCGATGCCGCAGACCAGGTTCGTGCTCCAGAAGGCTATACAGATGGGTTTGAAGCCGGTTGTTGTCATCAACAAGGTAGACAAGCCCAACTGCCGCCCCGAAGAGGTGCAGGAAATGGTGTTTGACCTCATGTGCAACCTTGATGCAACCGAAGAGCAGCTTGATTTCCCGACAATTTACGGCTCTGCGAAGCAGGGTTGGATGAGTGAAGACTGGCAGACGCCCACGGACAATATCAATGCTGTGCTCGATGCAATTGTGAAATACATCCCCGCCCCTGAAACGATTGATGGTCCAGCGCAGATGCTCATAACCTCGCTTGACTTCTCGAACTATGTTGGACGTATCGCCATCGGCAGAGTGCATCGCGGCACATTGCGCGAAGGCATGGATATTGCCTTATGCAAAAAGGACGGCTCTGTGGTGAAACAGCGCATTAAAGAGCTCCATGTGTTTGAAGGTATGGGCAGAAAGAAAGTTGAGAGTGTGAGCAGCGGTGATATATGCGCGCTTGTGGGAATCGAAGGATTTGAAATTGGTGACACTGTTGCCGACCTTGAAACTCCAGAAGCCCTTCCGCGCATAGCCATTGACGAACCTACAATGTCAATGACTTTCACTATCAACGACAGCCCCTTCTTCGGGCGCGATGGAAAATATGTTACTTCCCGCCATATCGGCGACCGTCTCACCAAAGAACTTGACCGAAACCTTGCGCTGCGTGTAACCAAAGCGGACCATGAGGATGTATGGACAGTTTATGGCAGAGGTGTGCTGCACCTTTCTGTGCTTATTGAAACAATGCGCCGCGAGGGCTATGAGCTTCAGGTAGGTCAGCCCCAGGTTATCGTAAAGGAGATAGACGGGCGCAAGTGTGAGCCAGTCGAGCTTCTCACCATAAATGTGCCTGAGGAGTATTCGAGCAAGATGATAGACATGGTTACCCGAAGGAAAGGGGACCTGGTGAGCATGACAACGCAGAACGACCGTGTGCATATGGAGTTCCATATTCCCTCACGCGGCATTATAGGTTTGCGCAACAATATATTGACTGCCTCTGCCGGTGAAGCAATCATGGCTCACCGTTTCCTTGAATACCAGCCATGGAAGGGGGATATTGAGCGTCGCACAAACGGTTCGCTTATCGCAATGGAAGGTGGAACAGCATACGCTTACGCAATAGACAAGCTCCAGGACCGTGGTAAATTCTTCATCTTCCCGCAGGAAGAGGTTTATGCCGGACAGGTGGTTGGAGAAAACGCTAAGGACAATGACATTGTTGTAAACGTCACCAAATCAAAAAAGCTCACTAATATGCGTGCTTCCGGTGCTGATGACAAGGCAAAAATTATTCCACCTATAGTGTTTAGTCTTGAAGAAGCCCTTGAGTATATTAAAGGTGACGAATATGTGGAGGTGACCCCAAACCATATCCGCATCCGTAAAATAATACTTGATGAAATAGAGCGCAAACGCGCCTCAAAATAATCCTGAATCAGATTCACTTTTATATCGCAGAGTGCCTGGATTTTTTCAGGCACTCTTTTTGCTTTTAATCTTGCGGATATAAAAAATATTAAAATAATAGATACGAATGATGCAGTATGCTGATTTTTAGGTAGTTATAATAATGGGGGGGGGTAAGTTAATGAAAATCAGCGTCTTATCTCTTTTGGCGAGTGGTGATAGGGGTATTTTTTGATTTAGTGCAGATAACTATCTGTATATCAATTGTATGTAAAATGCGAGTTAGATAAAAAATAATTCATATTATTTGGATAATATATGGATTTGTGTTTATCTTTGCGGGTGAGAGTAGAACCCTAACGAGTGCTTATGTGGGATTTTGCTCTTGATTTATGTATGATGATATCAAATATAATTTAAAAATATATGTTTCAAAAAAGGGAAGAAGCTATTGGGCAATACTTTCATCACTGGGCAAATTTTATTGCAACGGGTATTATCTCATTGGCGGTATGCTCTTGTTCAGCCGGATCATATACTGATATGCCGACACTCGATATTGCCTCAAATGTTGATTGTGAGGACAGGGGTAATCTTAATGATATTTTCGATTTGTATGCGTTGGTGCATCCGGAGTTCACAGATTCAACTTTATTGGCATATCCGGATGTGAAGGGTATATACGGGAATACCGTGTATGTGCAGCAGGATAACAGGCTGATGACATTTGACATAAGTACCGGTAGAAGTTTGTCATCGTTTGACCATGGAGGGCAGGGACCGGAAGACTATATTATGCTGTCCTCAGCTTTTCCATCTAAAGAAAACGGTGATTGGATTGGTTATGACCTTCACGGTAAAAAATTAGTACATTATACAGTGGATGGCAAATTTTTAGGTTCATGCCATGCAGACTTAAACAGTTTCGCGCCTTCCGGTAAGAACTATGCCGGACAAAAGTATATGGAGGATGGTGATGACCAAATAATTTATATCTATAATGATAAATTCCAACTATACGATTCTATCCAGACCCATAAGCAGCGTTCTGCAATACTGAACAATTTATTGCTTGAGGATTTTAACAATCTTGCTGCGTTCAGGGCAACCGACACGCTTTATATTGTTTCTCTTGATAATAGGATAACCCCGGCAGTTGCATTCAATCTCAAGCAATATGCTCCGCCATGCTACAAGATGGAGGAAAGTGAAAAATATTTTGCAGAGAGGAGTAAATACCTTTATTATGTTTTTCATGGAGCGGAAGATATTGGATATGTCTTTTACCGGTTTGATGACAAGAACACTTTGCAGTATTATTCTCTCTTGGATAACTCCCTATTGTTTTCCTGCTCTGTTCCCAGTGAAAAACTGCCGGAATTTCAAGGATTTGCTTTTGTAATTGACGGAAAAGAGTATTATGTCACACCGTTGGGCGAGAATCCTGTTGCAAGCGGAATGTTCTGCTTTCAAATTGATTCCAGCCAGTTTGGGGATGAAGATGATAATCCAGCTATACTCATATTGAAACCCAAAAAGTTATAGTTCGGATATGATTTTTTAATTTAATAACGCGAGTCCCTTATTCCGAACTCGCGTCCATAACAAGTTATTGAGTTTTATTGATTATTGCCTAATGTATATTGGAATGGTGGTTCGGAATTTACAAAGAACATGGAGTTGTTTGATAACAGTTTGACTTCCAATGAAAGAATATTGCTATTACATGCGGTAACTGGAATATTGTTTCCATTATCACTACGGAAGGGAAGGTGATAAAGGAGGTATTTTTGCCTGTGTACAATTATAACCAAACCAAGATACATGTTAATGAGTCGATTAGATAATTCAAGATAGATAAGAGACCTAAAATATTTTTCACAAAAATCAAATCTAACTCTACATATATGCTTGCTTTAGGCTGGAGTACAACTAAAAAATAGATAAAAAAATGGCGAAGTGCCCTCCTGTATTTATACCATGAGCTGGTACTGCAATATAAAAAAGAAAATAGAAGTAAATCCAACTTTTGCACAACCAATGCCACGATACCATACATTATAGCAATGGGGATGACGGGGAAATTCATGAGCTCGGTTGCGAGGGAAAGTGAATCCGGAAAAATATTCCTATCGCAACATAGTTATGTTAATATGTTTTAGTATGGTTTTATGATTTGAATATCTAATAATTTGACTAAATTTGCGTCATTATATCATAAACTTGCAATGAAATGAAAATACGGTTAATCCTTAACAGTACCATGATTATAGCGTCAAGTGCGCTTTTTGCCGCATGTGGCGGTAGCAGCAACGGCAAACCGGATGCTGACAGTGATTCAATCGCTACCGTGCTCCCGTCTAAAATCGCAGAGGTTAAAGTAATGAAACTTGAGCCGAAAGTATTCAATCATGAGATTGTGAGCAATGGCAAAATGTCGGCTCATGATTTTGCTGATTTGCGTTTTGCCGGTTCAGATGCTGTGATAGACAAAATATATGTAAAAAACGGTGACCATGTGCGCAAAGGGCAACCTATAGCTTCGCTTGACCGGTTCAAACTTGAAAATACGCTCAAGCAGAATAATAACGATCTTGCTAAAGCGCGCCTTGAGCTTGCTGATGTGCTGATAGGTCAGGGATACGACCCTGAAAAGCTTGAAAATGTCCCCGCGGAAGTGATGAAGCTCGCGCGTCTCCGCAGTGGTCTTGACCATGCTGAAACCGTGCTTGCATCCACCCAGCGTGACATAGAGGCGTCGACTCTCACAGCTCCTTTTGACGGAGTAGTTGCAAACCTGTTCCAGAAGGTGCATAACCGCCCGGACGGTTCTGAGCCTTTCTGCCGCATAGTATCTTCCGGGCAGATGGATGTTGAGTTCAGTGTTCTTGAGAGCGAACTCGCGATAATTAAACCGGGTGATGAGGTGAGTGTGTCGGCGTTTGCTTCCAATGACACCCACACCGGGCGGGTAACAGAGATAAATCCGGTTGTTGATAAGGACGGTTTGGTTAGGGTACGGGCGGCAGTAAGCGGTGCAAACGGTCTTTTTGACGGCATGAATGTTAAAATAAGCGTGAAACGCGCCCTGGACAAGAGTTTTGTTGTTCCTAAAACCGCAGTTGTTCTGCGCACCGGCAAGCAGGTGGTGTTTACCCACGAGAACGGCAAAGCTATGTGGAACTATGTCCACACAGGTCTTGAAAACATGAACGAGGTGGTGGTGGATGACGGTCTCAAGGAAGGCATGGAGGTTATTTATGACGGCAATGTCAACCTTGCTCACGAAGCCCCCGTAAGAGTGATATCGGGTGATAAATGATATGCTTCGGTGATTGCGGCGTTGGTAGATTTTACACCGGAGAACTATAGCCGGGTGGGTCTCATAAGAGCAATATCGCCTCATTATAATCACTTATAAATTCATAAATTATAACTTCAATGGTTCGTTTTTTGCTAAAGCGCCCGATTGCGGTCATCATGGCATTTCTGGCATGCGTGATTGTGGGGCTGGTTACATATTTCACTTTGCCGGTGTCGCTTTTGCCGGCAATAGCCATACCGCATATTACCATACAGATTTCAGGTGAAAATACAGGTGCACGCGAACTTGAAAACAATATTACCGCTCCTGTGCGCCGCCAGCTTCTGCAGGTGGGAGGGTTGCATGAAATCAAGAGCGAGACGCGTGACGGCATGGCTATAATACAGCTTGAATTTGATTACGGTGTGAATACCGACCTCGCATTTATCGAAGTCAATGAGAAAATTGACGCAGCAATGAATATGCTGCCCAAGGATGCCAAACGCCCCAAGGCAATCAAAGCGAGCGCAACTGATATTCCGGTGCTTTATCTCAATATGACCTTGCGCGACAACCGCCCGTATACCGAGCCTGACGAAGCGCAGTTCCTGCAAATGTGCGATCTTGCTGAAAATGTGGTGCGCCGACGCATCGAGCAGCTGCCGGAGATAGCTATGGCGGATATTACCGGCATACCGGGTCAGTACCTTCGCATAGTGCCTGATGAAAAGAAGATGAAAGTAGCCGGAGTGGCGATTGAGGATATAGAATCGGCACTTTCCGCAAACAATGTTGAACCCGGCTCTATGACTGTGCGGGACGGATATTATGAGTACAATGTGCATATATCCAATCAGCTCCGTACCACTGAGGATGTGGAAAATATCTTCCTTCAGAAAGGGGACAGGCTGATGAAGCTGCGTGATTTCTGCGACGTGGACATTGTTGCGGCAACTGAGGACGGTTACTCTTATAGCAACGGCAAGCGTGCGGTTACTCTCGCAATTATCAAGCAGAGTGAGGAAAATATGGACCGTATGAAAGCGTCGCTCCAGGAAACAGCAGACTATTTCACAGAGTTATATCCTGAAATTGAGTTTATTCAAAGCCGTAACCAGACAGAACTTCTTGACTACACTATTTCCAACCTTGTGCAGAACCTTATTCTCGGCTTCATACTGGTGTTTGCCGTAACGGCTCTGTTCATGGGTGACATGCGTGCGTCGATAATAATCGGTTCCAGCATTGTGGTCGCTATCATCATCACATTCTTGCTTTTTTACCTCTTCCATGTGTCGCTCAATATAATATCCCTTTCCGGTCTGATACTCGCTGTGGGAATGATGATAGACAACTCGGTTATTGTCACCGAAAATATCACACAGTACCGTCACAGGGGGCTAACGCTTATGAGAGCATGTGATTTGGGTACGACGGAGATGATTACCCCTATGCTCAGCTCGTCGCTCACCACGGTGGCTGTATTCGTGCCCTTGATATTCATGAGCGGCATAGCGGGCGCAATTTTCACAGACCAGGCATTTTCAATCACTGCAGGATTAGGGGTGAGCTATATTGTGGGCATAATGCTCCTGCCGGTCATTTATATGCTTGTTTATCGGGTACGGAGGCGGCGCCGCAAGAAATCTTCTGGGCGTAAACCAGCCGACGAGCGTATAGCCGAGCGCATTAACGTGTGGCTTGACCGTACATATACCAGGATAATCGACAGTGTGTTTGCCCATAAATGGTTCTGGCTGACTGTCACCGCCCTCATTATTCCTATATGCGTGATGATGTTTTATGTGCTGCCAGTTGAGCGCATGCCGCAGATTGACCAGAATGAAATGATTGTCAGGGTAGAATGGAATGAAAACATAAATGTGGATGAGAATGCCCGCAGGGTGAATGAGCTGCTTACAGCGCTTGACACCACAGTTGTGCAAAACTCAGCATATATCGGGGTGCAGGATTTCCTTCTTGATGCGGGCAGTGAATTGTCGCCTTCTGAGGCTGAAATTTACATAAAGGGTTCAAAGCCTTCTGACATCGCTCCATTGCAAGATGATATAACCAGGCATCTTGCCGGAAGATATCCGAAATCAATGGTGACTTATTCTCCACCTGAAAATATATTTGAAAAGATTTTTGCTTCTAATGAGGCTGACCTTGAAGCCCGGATATATTCGGCGGACAAGGGTCGTGCCACTGACATCGGGTCGCTCCTGCGGTTGGAAAACGGTGTTGTTGATGCAACCGGGCTTGAATCATCCGGCATACCATTGCGTGACCGGATAAACATTGTCATCAACCGCGAGAAACTCCTTATATATAGGGTGGACTACAACACTGTCGCAAGAGCGCTCCGCACTGCGTTCAAAAGCAACACTGTGTCAACTCTTCGCTCATACCAGCAATATCTGCCGATAGGCATTGCCGGAAATACTCGCTCGGTAAGGGAAATACTCGCCAATACTCTTGTGACAACGCGTCCGGATGAAAACAATAAGACAAGCGAGATTCCTTTGAGTTACATGGTGAGCGTGGTGCGCGACCAGGACCTGAAAAACATTTCAGCAGGCAAAAACGGCGAATATGTTCCTCTTGACTATTATTCGCTTGACAATCCGCAGGCAACTATACAGCAGATTCGGACTACCGTAGAGGAAAATCCCGACTGGGAAGTGGAATTTACCGGCAGTATATTCTCAAATGCCAAAATGATGCAGGAAATGGTGGTGATACTTCTCATTTCTGTGCTACTGATGTATTTTATCCTATGTGCGCAGTTTGAAAGCTTCATGCAGCCGCTTATAGTGCTGCTTGAAATACCGCTTGACACCGCATTTGCGCTGCTGGCATTATGGGCGTGCGGTCATACCCTTAATCTCATGAGTGCAATCGGCATAATTGTGACTTGCGGTATAGTGGTCAATGACTCTATCCTGAAACTGGATGCCATAAATGAGTTGCGCAAGGCTGGAACTCCCTTGCTCGAAGCAATTCACACCGCAGGGGTGCGACGCCTTCGTCCCATTATCATGACCTCGCTTACCACAATATTTGCCATGGTGCCGATGCTGTTCACCTCCGATATGGGTTCGGAACTTCAGCGCCCTCTGGCAATAGCTATGATTGGCTCAATGGTAGTGGGCACATTGATAAGTATTTTCCTGATACCTCTTGTGTATTGGCTTATTTACCGCAAACATGACAAAATAAACTCTTAAATATATGAATAGATTAAAATTCAGTATCGCTGGGCTCGCAATCATTACAGGGGCGTGTGTCTCATGCTCCAGGTCCGAGCAAACAGAAGTTCCTAACGAGATATACTTCACAGAAAACATCCATGTATATCCGGCAGAAGCATTTGTTCCGGATACAGTAACCGGAAGCGTGGTGATTGATGAAGTGATGGGCGCAAATTGGATGACAGTTGGAAACGGGCTTCTCGCGGTATCGACTCATCAGGATGAGACAATGTTGAAATTATATTCTACCGGAGGAGATTCTATCGGAGCGTTTTGTACTAAAGGGCAAGGACCGAATGATTTTCTGAATGCAAATTTGATTCGTGCATATCTGTCTGATACCGGCGATACGTGCATATGGATTAACGATGTGAGCAATACTAAAATCAAGCGTCTGAATGTGAGCCGGAGCCGCCAAGCCGGGCACACCTTGGTAGATTCCGTTATAGATACAGAATTCGGGGCTATAAATGCCATTATCGCAAATGATATGCTGGTTTATGAGGTCATGGATAATGATGCTTATAAGCTCTGTAGCCGTAATGTGTCAAACGCTCTGGATACGCTGCATGCCGAACAAATGTACATATATCCTACAACCGATTTTTATGCTTATTATGGAAATAGCGACGTTTCTCCGGACGGACGTCATATAGCTATTGGCATGGCATATTTCAATCAGTTGAATATTATTAATTTGCCTGAAATGAAACGTTCTGCGGTGTCAATCGGCAATCTGGGGAAATATGATGATTGCTATGAATCCGCTACCCGCGAATCAAAGTATTATGCGTATGGCGACATATCATGTGGAAATGATGCAGTATACGCTATCTATTATGGCAAAGCAGATGATGAGCTTGGTGATGAAAATAATAGTACGACAATCCATGTGATTGGCTATGATGGCAAAGTTAAGAGAATATTTGTCGTTCCGGAGAAACTTCGCAGCATAGCTTTTGATGACGATACCTCTACTCTTTACGGGATAGATGCAGAAGAATGTGTATATAAGTACGAAATTAAATGAAACGGATATCAATTATTTTGCTTGTAATCTTTGCTGCGGGCACTGCGGTGGCGCAGCGAAAAGTGGTGCTTGACTTGCAACACACCATAGAGATTGCGGGAGACAGCTCCTTGCAGGCATTCCGCAACCAGAACCTCTATATGTCGGGATATTGGGAATACCGTTCCTATAGGGCAGGAAGGTTGCCGAGTTTGTCACTGGATCTGACACCTGCAAGTTATAACCGATATATCACCCAACGATACAATTATGATGAGAATATAGATGTGTATCGTGCGCAGCAGATGTATGCCGCAGGTGGTGGATTGAATGTGACACAGAATTTTGACCCGTTAGGCGGTACATTCTACCTTGAGTCCAGCATCAACTACATGCGAAATTTCGGTGATGTAAAGTCCACGCAGTATTCGAGCATCCCGGTGCGTCTCGGTTACCGGCAGACACTCCTTGGCTTCAACCAGTTCAAGTGGGAGCGCCGCATAGAACCGGTCAAGTATGAGAAAGTGAAGAAAGAGTTCCTTTATAATATGGAGGGAGTGAGTGAGAACGCTGTCACATATTTCTTTGCACTTGCCCTTGCTCAAGCGGAATACCGTTTGGCAAAAGATAATCTCGCGTCGTGCGACACTCTTTACACCATAGGCGAGCGGCGCTTCAAGATTGCTTCTATATCGCAGGCAGAGCTTCTAACGCTGCGCCTTGACCGCGTGAATGCGCGGAATTCGCTTGAGAATACGCGCATAACCCTAAAACGCGCGATGTTTACTCTCGCTTCTTATCTTGGAATGGATAAGGATACAGAGATAGAGGTGCTTCTGCCGTCAGCGCCTGTTGCAAAAGAGATATCCGCTGACCAGGCTCTTGCATTCGCCAAAGCGAATAATCCTACACTGCTTACCCATAAGCAGAATATACTCGAAGCGCAGCGCGATGTAAACCGCACAAAAGTTGAGCAGCATTTCAACGCCAACCTCAATGCAAGCATAGGTTTCAACCAGGTTGCTGAGCGTTTCCGGGGTGCATACACTCATCCGCTTCGCCAGGACCTTGTTTCGCTCACTATTTCGATACCTCTTGTTGACTGGGGAGTGAGGAAAGGACGCTTGAATATGGCAAAAAACAACCTTAATGTGCTTGAGATTGCGGCACGTCAGGATGAACTTGCCATTGAGGAAGATGTGGTTATGACCGTGAGCGATTTCAATATACAGCAGCGTCTGGTCGCTTCGGCTATCGAGGCGCTTGAGCTTGCCGAAACGGCATATGAGCAGACAAAGCAGCGTTTCATTATAGGTAAAGCGGACATCAACAGCCTGACACTTTCGCAAAACCGCCAGCAGGATGCCAACAAAAACTATATTTCATCGTTGCAAAACTACTGGTTAAGTTATTACAAACTGCGCAAACTCACCCTTTTTGACTTTGAAACCGGAGTGGAGCTGTCAAACAAGTTCGATCTCCAGCATCACATCCGATAAATAAAGATGAAACGTTTCTCGTCCTTCACCATAATTGTATCCTTTATCGCCCTGGCGGTAATGGGTATCGCCCTTGTGCCGCTGCTGCCGGTTAAATTGTCGCCCTCGCGGTCACTGCCGTCGTTGACAGTTTCGTTCAGTATGCCCGATAACTCGGCTCGTGTGATAGAAAGTGAAGTGACGAGCCGCCTGGAATCCATGCTGGCGCGAATACAGGGTGTCAAGGAAATCACATCAATATCTGAAAAAGGTTACGGCTCAATAACGCTCGGGCTTGACAAACATGCCGACATAGAGGTTACGCGCTTTGAAGTGTCAACAGTGGTGCGTCAAGCGTGGTCACAGCTTCCGGAAGGGGTGACCTATCCACAGATAAGGGCTCGCCAGTCTGATAATAAAGCGTCGCGTCCGTTTCTCTCCTATACCCTGAATGCGCCGTCAACTCCATTTGAAATACAAAACTACGCAGAGGAGAATATCAAACCGGCAATCGGGCAGATAAGGGGAGTCTACAAAGTGGAGTTGTCCGGAGCAATGCCTATGGAGTGGAAACTTGAATATAATAGCGACGAGCTTCATGCCCTCGGGCTTACTCCCTCTGATTTGCGCAATGCCATAACAGAAAATGCTGCATCCCAGTTTCTCGGTATTGCCGAGACTGATGGCGAATGGCTGCGGGTTACAGCCATTACCACAGATAATGATACTGTCTTTCATCCTGAAGAGATACAGGTTGCCACAGCAAAAGGTACCGTAATACCGCTTGACCGGCTTGTAAATGTAACCTATTCCGAAGCGCAACCGCAAAGCTATTACCGTATCAACGGGCTCAACTCGATTTACCTAACTATCCAGGCAGATGAAGATGCCAACCAGCTCAAGCTTGCAGATGAGGTAAAGGCGAAGATGGATGAATTGCGTGCCAATATGCCGCAAGGCTACAAAGTGATTGAGAGCTATGATGCCACCCAGTCTATAAAGGAGGAGCTGTCCAAGATATATTTCCGTTCGGGGCTCACATTCCTGATTTTGCTTGTTTTCGTGGCGGTTATCACTCTAAATCTCCGATACATGCTCATTATAACCATATCTCTGGTTATAAATCTGGCGATAGCTGTGATATTTTACTATATGCTGGATATAGAGATACAGCTTTATTCCCTTGCCGGCATAACGATTTCACTGAACCTCATAATCGACAATATAATTGTCATGACCGACCATATTACCCACAAGGGCAACCTTAAGGCATTTACATCGGTCATGGCTGCCACTCTCACCACAATAGGAGCTCTTGGCATAGTTTTCTTCCTCAATGAGGCAATACGCCTGAATCTACAGGACTTTGTTGCGGTTGTGATAATAAACCTCGCGGTCTCGCTGCTTGTGGCGCTCTTCCTTGTGCCGGCGCTTATCGACAAGATAGGGATAAGGGTGAAGCTGACCAAACGCAAGCGAATGGGACGCTTTGCCGTGCATTTTACGCGATTCTATGCGCGGTTCATACTGTTTTGCCGCCGTTACAGGGTTGTGATGTGCGTGTTGCTTGTGCTTCTTTTCGGTCTGCCAGTATATATGCTTCCCGAGAAGATTGAAGGGGAGGGGCGATGGGCGTCAATATATAATTCCACTCTCGGCAGCAAGAGCTATAAGGAAAAATGGAAGCCTTGGGTCGACAAACTGCTGGGCGGTTCGCTGCGCCTGTTTGACAAAGAGGTGTACGAGGGGAGCTATTTCAACCGGTCTGAGGCTGAGCCGGAACTGTATGTTTATGCAACGCTGCCAAACGGTGCAACCATAAGCCAGATGAATGAGCTTATCACAAAGATGGAGAGCTACCTCACCGGTTTTTCTGAAATACGACGGTTTGAAACACGCATCTCCGGGGCAAGGAACGCTTCCATCGTCATTACCTTCACCAAGGAGGCACAAGGCACTTATTTCCCATACCGCCTTAAGGGCGATATAATTTCAAAGGCGCTGACACTCGGAGGAGGAAGCTGGAGTGTCTTCGGCTTGCAGGAGACAGGATTCAACAATAGCGTGCAGGAAACATCGGGCAGCTACCGGGTGAAGTTGCTCGGCTACAATTACGACGAACTTGAGCAGTGGGCAGACACCCTGAAAGAGCGTCTGCTTCAGCACCGCCGCATCAAAGAGGTCAATGTGTCATCCGAATTCCAGTGGTATAAGGAGGATTACACCGAGTTTTATCTTGACATTGACAAGGAGCGCCTTGCAAAGGAGCATCTTACAGTGCAGCAGCTTTTCAGGGCGCTTGCTCCGATATTCGGGCGCGATATTAAAGCCGGCATTATCAATGCCGACCAGGGGCAGGAGCAGATTTTACTGCATTCCCGGCAGTCGTTTGACTACGATGTGTGGGGGCTTATGAATATGCCTATATCCATCGGGTCGCGCACGCTTAAGCTCGGTGACTTCGCAAGTGTTACAAAGCGTAATTCCCCAAGGGCTATTGCCAAGGAGAACCAGCAATACCGCCTGTGCATGCAGTATGAATACATAGGTTCAAGCACCCAGGGCAGGAAACTGCTTGACAACGACCTTGAGGAGCTGGCAAAGATACTTCCCCTCGGTTATTCCGCGAAAACAGAGGACTGGACCTGGAACAGGAAAAGCGGCACCTCCTACTGGCTTCTGCTCCTTGTCATAGCTATAATCTTCTTTACCACAAGCATACTGTTTAATTCGCTGTCGCAGCCGCTTGCAATCATATTCACCATTCCGATATCATTTATCGGAGTGTTCCTGATGTTCTATTTCACGCACATTAATTTCGACCAGGGCGGTTTCGCGTCATTTATCCTCCTGTGCGGAATCACTGTGAATGCCTCGATTTATGTGCTTAACGAGTACAATACCCTCCGGGAGCGGTTTCCGCTACGCAATAAGCTGCGTCTCTACATAACGGCATGGAACACCAAGATTCTCCCGATATTCCTCACGGTAGTATCAACCATTCTTGGTTTTATACCATTCATGGTGGGGCAGGGCAAGGAATCATTTTGGTTCCCGCTTGCGTTAGGCACAATCGGCGGTCTGGTGATGTCGATAATAGGAATCTTTGTCTATCTCCCGATTTTTGTGTTGCGTTTGCCCTCGGGGCGCGGAAGGAGCCGTAAGGAGAGGAAGCCCCGCCGCGCTGGAGTGATACGGCGCATAATTAAGCGAAGCAAAAAAGAGGCATGATTCCAGGCAGCTGTTCAACATCGACCTGTATGGTTTTGGTGGAGAATTATAATAAAATTGCGGATTTGTTTGCGTGATTACAATATTGTACCTATCTTTGTGGCGCAATAACTATCATACACACGCAAACTATGAAAAAGATACTTTATGCTGCGGGAGTGCTCGCCAGCTTTTCAGCCGGATGGCTGCTCAACCGCTCCGGTTCACAGATTGAGCCATGCTTTCTCACCGACACTTTGATAATACGTGACACTGTCACTATCTATGCTCCAGCCGCGGTCAAATCGCAAAAGTTGCCCTCCAGGGTAGTGGCTGTGCATAAGGACTCGGTTGTCGCCGATGTTTCTGGCGATTCAGCGGCGGTGTCACTCCCCGCCGTGTCGCTCCATTATTCCGGAGAGCTTTATGACGCATATATCAGCGGCATCTCCCCCAGCCTTGATTCCATAAAAATCCATGCGCCCTCATCTGTAATAACGCGCACTGTTGCCGCTCCGAAGAGGTCGAAATGGCATTTAGGAATAGGCGCAGGGGTTGCCGCTACCCCTAAAGGGGTGCAGCCTTATGTCGGCATCGGAGTGTCTTACAGCTTATTTGCTTTCTGAGGGCACGAGCGAATAAAGCCATTCTATCTCCTGTGCCCATATCTCCTCATTAGGAGTTTCCAGTATCAGGGGGATGTTGTCCATGCGCGGGTCACGCATAAGCATCTCGAAAAACTCCTTTCCGATAGCCCCGAGCCCTAACGACTCATGGCGGTCAACTTTGCTACCGACACCTTTCTTGGAGTCGTTGATGTGCATTGCGCTGAGGTACCTGAATCCTATTTCACGGTCAAACTCGTTCCATGTGGCGGCATATCCTTCAGGCGTGGCGAGGTCATATCCTGCGGCAAAGGTGTGGCAGGTGTCGATGCACACTCCCACTCTCTCCTTGTCCTCCACTTTGTCTATTATATGCGCTATCTGCGCGAAAGTGAAGCCTAAGTTGGTTCCCTGCCCGGCGGTGTTCTCAATCACCGCCTTTACCCCTTTTGTCTCGGCGAGGGCAAGGTTTATCGAAGCTGCAATCAGGTCGAGGCAGTCATCCGTTTCCATTAGTTTGAGGTGGCTTCCGGGGTGGAAATTGAGCATTGTCAGCCCAAGCTGCTCGCAGCGGCGCATTTCGTCTAAAAACGCCTCGCGGCTCTTCTCCAGCTTTTCAGCCTCAGGGGCGCCAAGGTTTATCAGGTAGCTGTCATGCGGCAGTATCTGCGCCGGGGTGAAGCCATACTTTTCGCAGTTTTCCTTGAACGCCTCAGCCTCTTTGGGCTTTATTGCCGGAGATTTCCAGCGCGATGGGTTCCGTGTGAAAAGGGCGAATGCTTTTGCACCGATATTTGCCGCGTTTATGGGAGCGTGGCTCACTCCGTCGCTTGCGCTCACGTGCGCACCTATATATTTCATAATTCGTAAGTTTTCTATTGATAACGCAAATGTAGGAAACTTTGGTTATAATTCTATGTCATCCTGGCTGTAAAAATCGAATGTGAGCTGCCGCCACACCTCTTCTTCCCTCTCTTTGTTTTGCATGGGGTGGCTCACTCCCAGTCCAATAAGCCTCACCGGGCGCAGTGCAAGGTCTATGCCGGCAAGCAGGGCGCAGGCGTGTCGGTGGATTTCTTCTGCATCGCGAAATTCCTTGCCGGTTGTCACGCAGCGCGATATGTTTGTGAAATCATAGAATTTCAGCTTGAGGGTGAGGGTGCATCCGCTGAAATTCTTGCGCTCTATCCTGTGGGCAAGCTCTTCCGAAGCGTCCCGCAGGTGTTCCGAAAGCAACGAAGTGTCAAGCACATCGCTTTCAAGGGTGTGCTCGCAGCTCAGTGATTTTCTTTCACGGGTAGGTTCCACAGGGCGGTTGTCTATTCCTCTGGCAAAGTCATAGTAAATCTGACCAGCCTTGCCGAATGTGCGGGTCAGCAGGTCAAGCGACCATTTGGCAAGGTCGTTTCCGTTATGTATGCCGAGGGTGTGCATTTTTTTTGCCGTTACCGGACCCACGCCCCAGAAACTTTCTATCGGCAGGGTGCTGATGAAGTCAATGGCGCGGCTCGGGTGGATGGTGCATAGACCGTCCGGCTTGCGGTAGTCAGACGCTATTTTTGCAAGGAACTTGTTGTAGCTAACTCCGGCGGAGGCAACCAACCCGGTTTCTTCCCGTATCTCCGCTTTTATTTTCCTCGCAATTTCCACCCCTAATTCTATCCCCTGTTTGTTTTCTGTCACGTCAAGGAAAGCCTCGTCAAGGCTGATTGGCTCTATCAGGTCTGTGTAACGGTGGAAAATGCCGTGTATTTGCGAGGATACCGATTTGTACACATCCATGCGCCCCTCAACGAAAATCAAGGAGGGGCATTGCCGCCGGGCACAAGCGGAAGGCATTGCGGAATGCACGCCGTAGCGCCGCGCTTCATAGCTTGCCGCTGCAACTACGCCGCGACCGCTCTCATGTCCTACAGCAATCGGCTTGCCACGCAGCTCGGGATTGTCGCGCTGCTCAACCGATGCGTAAAAGGCATCCATATCCACATGAATAATCTTCCTCATCATCTTTATTACAAAAATAACAGAACCATCTATCACCTACAAGCGTTCAATTGTTAAAAATCTATTGTAACTTTGCTTTATGAAACTGAAAAATCTATTCGCCGCAGCAGCTTTCGGGCTCGCTTCTATTGCAGCCGTTGATTCATCGGCTTGTTCGCTCGTTTCCTATCAAGGAGACAGCTCTCTTGTGATTGTGGGACGTTCCCTTGACTGGAAGACCCCGATTCCCACAAACCTTTATGTGTATCCCAAGGGGATGAAAAAGGTTGGCAACGTGACTCCCGATGCCGTGAAATGGACTTCAAAGTACGGTGCCGTGTATGCTGTGAGCTATGACGGCGGAGTGACCGAGGGAATGAATGAAAAAGGTCTTGCTGTAAACGGTCTTTTCTGCAAAGGCACCGTTTATGTGAATCCTGAGACCGAAGGACGGCACCCGATGTCGCTTGCGGTGTTTGTGGCATGGATTCTTGACAATTTCGCCACGACCCAGGAAGCTGTCGATGAACTCAAAAAGCAGGAGTTTACCATTTCCGGCGCAACATTTGACGGCGGAACAGTTTCCGCGCTCCATTGGGCTATCAATGACGCACAAGGTCACTGCGCCGTGTTTGAGTTTGACCACGGGAATATAAAAGTGTATGACAACGATTCAGTGCGCGTGCTCACAAATGACCCTCCTTTCCCCCAGATGCTTGCTATCAACAATTACTGGAAAGGTGTTGGCGGAGTGCACATGCTGCCCGGCACAGTGAAGAGTCCCGACCGCTTTGTCAGAGCATCTTTCTTTGAGCAGAATGTTGCCAAAACAGCAGACGCTTCGCTGGGAGTCGCAATCACAAGGAGCATAATAATGAATGTTTCAGTGCCCTACCTTTACACTGTTGACGGTGAACCCAATGTTTCCTCAACCCAGTGGCGTTCATTTGCAAACCTCCGCGATAAATACTACTACTTCGAGCCAGTGACTCACCTCGGCGTGATATATGTTGACCTTAACAAGTGCAACCTCCGCAAAGGTGCCCCGGTTATGAAGCTCACTGTGGCAAATGCAGCTGATGCTGTTGGTTGCGCCAACTCCCTCCTCGTGCCAACTGCACCATTCACACCTATGTATTGATTGCATTAATGAAACTAAGGCATTTCGCCATAATTTTAATCGCATTTGTATCGGCAGCGCANNGCCGAGGTGAGTCACTGGCTCGAAGTTCCGCTGAATTCAGCCGTATGCCGTGGGTAAAGCAGCTCATTGCCAGCAATTTCAATGTGAATCATCCCGGGATCAATTATCCGAAGTTTGCCCGCTTCTGTGTAAAGGTCTACAATTGGGGCGACAGGACTTTCAATTCCTATGACACAGCTTATGTTGTAGGCACCGGGAAAAACTGGAAAGCGATGCTCCGCAATTATAACTGGAGCACAGGCAACGAAATGTTTTTCTCGACTAAGAGTTATTTGCGCATACGCTCAAATCCTTACAGCGACCTTGGAGTGCATCTCAGTTTCATGGCGGTAAGCATTGGTTATACATGGAATGCGAATGCGGTTTTTGGTGGGGAATCCAATTTGCGCCGCACTTTCAACTTCAATTTCGGCTGCGGTCTTTTCTCGGCAGGGCTTAATTACTCCAAAGCAAGCGGCGGTGCGAGGATTACACATTTCGGCGATTATGAGTCAGGACGTAAACTGCGGTATAAGTTCAACGACATTACCCAGGAATCCATGTCCGGCACATTATATTATTTTTTCAATCATAAAAGGTACTCTCAGAATGCCGCATATAACTTTTCAAGGTACCAGTTGAAGAGTGCCGGCAGCTGGTTGACCGGGCTCAGCATCTCACAACAGCGCATAACAATGGATTTTTCAAGCCTGCCGGAGGAAATGATCGAGCATTTGCCGTCGCTGAAAAGATATTATAGTTTTCACTATGCGGATTATGACGTTCTCGGCGGCTACGGTTACAATTGGGTGCTGAAACCTCGCAAATGGCTCATCAATGCCACAGTTCTTCCGTCAATAGGCTACAAGCATTCCTACGAAGGCGCAACCTATGACAAGAAGGATATGTTTGCAGCTAATTTGCGTGCGTCATTCTCCATAGTGTACAACCACAGGAGTATTTTCTTGTCCGCGTTGGGAAATTTTGAAGGTCATTTTTACTTCGGCAGCGGATATACCTTTTTCAATTCCCTGCCGTCCCTCTCTTTTGTTGCAGGAGTAAGATTTTAAAAGGCTACAGTTTGCCGTTGTCGTTGTAGGAGTAATATCCGTCTGAACCGACAATAAGGTGGTCGAGAAGACGCATGTCAAGCAAATTTGCCGCGTCTTTTATTCGCTTTGTAAGTTTGTCATCATCTGCGCTTGGAAGCAAATTGCCGCTCGGATGATTGTGCACCGCAATAATTCCGGAAGCGAGCCGGTCAACCGCCATTTTCACGAGCAGTTTAATATCAACTATAGTTGCTGATAGTCCGCCGCGGCTCACGCATTCCGCCGCGGTTATGCGGTTTGCCCGTGTCAGAGTTATAATCCAGAACTCCTCGCGGTCAAGGCGCTCCAGATGTCCCCGTATATAGTCGTATGCGTCCTGCGAGCTTTTTACCTGGCATGCTGTTTTGGCTTTTTCATCGCGGCAGCGCAATCCGAGTTCACCATAGAATTTACCGGGCGCATCNNAATCCGAGTTCAAAAGCGGCGGCAAGCGATACCGCTTTTGCCGGACCCACGCCTTTGAAATTGCGGCACATTTCGTTTACCCTCATCCGGGAAAGGGCGTCAAGGCTGTTGTCTGCTTTGGCAAGCATTTCGCGGCTCAGGTCCATAACCGATTTCCCTTTCATCCCTCCGCCGAGGATAATAGCAAGGAGTTCCGCATTGCTGAGTGCGCGGATATCGTTGCGAATGGCTTTCTCGCGGGGACGGTCATCTTCGCTCAGGTCAGCGATGCGCCCGGTAAATTCTATGGTTTTCTCTTCCATGGAAAATGGATTTATTTGCCACGGCGAATTTCTATCTCTTCCGCTTCGTTTCTTCCGCGCCCGAGTGCGATTTTTATAAACCATGCCTTCAGGAAACCGCAACCGTAGCCGCATATCTGTATCAGGCTCGCAGGCACGGCAAGTGCCGCTATTTTCAGCGATCCGGTGCTTGCCGCCGCAGAAATGAATATTGCAAGAAGATACAATCCTATCGGCAGCAGCCACCATGGCGAAACAAAGATTGCAAGGAGGATGCAGGCAATTCCGGCAAGAACAGCTACCGCAGGGAGAGCGTGGACTAATTTAAGCGAACCGGGATAGAGAAGTTTGAGGGTTATGCGGGACATGCCGAATACATAGACCTGGCGAAGGAATTTCTTGAAATCGACCCTGCGCTTGTGGTAGACCTCCGCATCCCGGATCAGACCGATATTAAAGCCTGCGTTACGGATGCGCATGCTCATGTCTATATCCTCTGAAAACATTTCCCGGAAACCTCCCACGGTGTCATAAACATTGCGGGTATAACCCATGTTGAAAGAGCGGGGAGTGAATTTTTCAAGGCTTACTTTTCCGCCACGGATGCCTCCGGTGGTCAGGAATGAGGTCATGGCGAAATTTATTGCTTTCTGCACATCGCTGAAAGAGGAGTGTGCAGCATCAGGTCCTCCGAAACAGTCAAGGTCGCTTGCGTCAAGCGCAGCAGAGAGTTTTTCAAAATAATCCGGTGGAATAACGCAGTCGCTGTCAAAAAAAATCAGCCATTCCCCGCGGCTGCGTTCAATCCCGTAATTTCGCGCTATAGACCGTCCCTCATTGCTTTTATGGTAATAATGCAGGTCAAGGTTGCCGCCGAAACGCTCCACAGCATCAGTGCAGGGGAGAGTAGAGCCGTCTTCTACCAAAATCACCTCGAAATTTCCTTTGGTCTGCTTGCCAAGGCTTGCAAGAAGGTCGGCAACTTCATCATTGCGGTTGTAAACCGGGACAATTACTGAGAATCTGGGATTTGTTCCTGTGTTTGCCATCAGCACATTCTTGATTTATAATCCTCGAAATCGTATTTACGCAGGTATTCCACATCACCGTTTGAGCGGACGAGCGCAATGGATGGGTGTGATATGCCGTTAAACATGTTGGTTTTCACTGTGGTGTAGTGGTTCATGTCCTCGAAAGTCAACCTGTCTCCCTGTTTGAGCGGCGCGTCAAAACTCCAGTCACCCATGAAATCGCCGCTAAGGCATGAATTCCCTCCGATGCGGTAAGCATGTTTGCCATCTGCCGGTTCAACGCTTTCAGTTATGGCGGGTTTATACGGCATTTCAAGGCAGTCCGGCATGTGGCAGGCAAAAGAAGCGTCTATAATAGCGGTTTTTATCCCCTGGTTCTCCACAACGTCCACCACAGAAGCAAGCAGGTCTCCAGTGCGCCATGTGAATGCGCTGCCCGGTTCAAGGATTACTTTAATCCACGGATAGCGGCTGCGGAAATCACGCAGTATTTTAACAAGATGCCCTGTATCGTATCCTTCACGGGTCATAAGGTGTCCTCCACCCATGTTCACCCATTTGACTTGGGGAAGAAGGTGCCCGAATTGCGCTTCAAATGCATTCAGCACCTTTTCGAGGTCATGGGATGTGGATTCGCACAACGCATGGAAATGCAATCCTTCGATATAATCTGGAAGTTTATCCCCTATAATGTCAGCCGTCACTCCGAAGCGGGAGCCTGGAAGGGCGGGGTTGTATATGTCGGTTTCAATGACAGAGCATTGTGGATTGACTCTCAGACCGGTTGATACGCCCGCATCCAGCGCCTGGCGCGCAAAACGTTTGGCTTGCTCAAGCGAGTTGAATGTGATATGTGTAGACCCCGCGATATACTTGCCTATGGTTTCTTCGGTATATGCCGGGCAATACGAATGCGCGTCCCCTCCCAGGGTAGTGTTGCCGAGCTCAAGTTCGTTAAGCGAGGACGCAGTGAAATCCCTGTTATACTCGCCTATTATGTCAAATGTTTTCCACAAGGCATTTGCCTTGAACGCCATGATGATTTTCGCCCCTGATTTTTCGCTTACGTCACTTATCAGTTTCAGGTTTTTGCGCAGGCGGTCCTCATAAACCACATAGCAAGGAGTAGGGATGTTTTCCGGTGTAAGATTTGCGCTCATTTCAGTATTTTAAAGCGTGCGAATTTAAGAAGCAGCAGTTTGCTGCCGGTGTTGTCAAACTCAACTGTTATTCGTGCCTCCGCCTGCGATGTGTCAACCGACATGATTGTCCCGTTGCCGAAGCGGGCATGCTCTATCCTCATCCCCTCCGCAAGTTCATCGGCATTATGCTTGCCATCTGCCGATGCCGGTGACGCGGCGGATGATGATGACGCAGGGATGCTCCTTGCCGGTGCGTGGCGTGAAGGTGTTGCGCTCCGTGGGGCGGCGGAATGGTAGGATGAGCGGTAACTCTCGAAACTTGGGCGCGGTGCGTTGAGGCTCGCGCCACTTACAAGGTCAAGGTACTGCGGGTTTATGTCGCGCAGGAAGCGGGAAGGGGAGCACATGACGGTCTGCCCGTTGCGGTAGCGTGACGATGCATAGCTTATCATGCAGAAATTTTTTGCTCGGGTTATTGCCACATATAGAAGGCGGCGCTCCTCCTCTATTTCGGCAAGGGAGCCATTGGACATTGCCGATGGAAACAGGTCTTCTTCCACCCCGACAATGAAAACATTGTTGAACTCAAGCCCTTTTGCCGCGTGGACTGTCATTAGGGTCACCTTTTCCTCAGATGAAGTGTCGTTATCCTGGTCCGTCGCAAGGGAAATGCCTGCAAGGTAATCGGTGAGGGCAAGCTGTTCTGAGCCTTCCTCGCGCTGCTCCTCCACAAACTCTTTCACGCCGTTTATCAGCTCCGACAGGTTTTCCTGCTTTGATATGCTTTCCGGCGTGCGGTCATGTATGAGCATGCTCATGAGACCGGTGCGTTCTATTATGCGTTTTGCAACCGTTTCCGCGTCAAGCCCCTCATTGTTCATCTGCACGAAGCTGCTTATTAGCTCACGGAAGCCGTCAAGTTTCTTCATTGTGCCGCTGTTGGCGCTCAGTCCGTATTCTTCCGGGCTTTCAAGAACCCGCCAGATGCTCACGTTGCCGTCTATGGCACATCTCACCAGCTTTGCAACCGTTGTTTCGCCGATGCCACGTGAAGGGAAGTTTATTATCCTCTTAAGCGCCTCGTCATCATCCGGGTTGACGCTCAGGCGGAAATAAGCGATGGCGTCTTTCACCTCTTTGCGCTGGTAAAAAGATACTCCGCCATATATCCGGTATGGGATATTGCGTTTGCGTAGCGATTCCTCAAGTATTCGGCTCTGTGCATTTGTCCTGTACAGCACCGCAAATTCATTGAAACTATCCTTGGACGACATTTTGATCTGCGATATGCGGTTTGCCACCAGGAAGCTCTCCTCAAAATCACTGTAGCTCTGCACAACCTCGATTTTTTTGCCCGGCTCTTTCTCTGAGAAAACCTGTTTGCGGATCTGCTCGGTATTTTTTTCAATCAGCGAGTTTGCAGCATTGATAATATGCTGCGTTGAGCGGTAATTCTGCTCCAGCTTGAATATCCTGAGGTCCGGGTAGGCGTTCTTGAGGTTGAGGATGTTTCGGATGTTGGCACCGCGGAAAGAGTAGATGCTCTGGGCGTCATCACCAACAACGCACAGGCTGTGGTTCTCCTTGGTGAGCTGCGAAACAATTACATGCTGGGCGAAATTGGTGTCCTGGTACTCATCCACCAGTATGTACCGGAAAAAGTCCTGATAATGGCGTAGCACATCCGGATTGTCCCTCAGCAGCAGGTTGGTGTAATATAAGAGGTCATCGAAGTCCATCGCTCCAGCCGCAACGCACCGGTCACGGTATATGCGGTATATTGCATAGGTTTGCGGTCGGCGCGCGTTTTTGTCTGCTTCCATGACATCAGCAAGGCGCGCGTATTTCTCAGGGGAAATCAATGCATTTTTGGCTGCGGAGATAGCCGACAGCACGGATGAGGGTTTGTACACCTTGTCATCCAGTGCCATGTCCTTTATGATTGACTTTACCAGTGACTTGCTGTCTGCGGCATCGTAAATAGTGAAGCTGCTTTTATACCCGATTCGCTCGGCGTTGTTGCGGAGCATTCTGGCAAAGATGCTGTGGAATGTGCCCATCCACAGCCTGCTTGCTGTGTTTGTGCCCACAAGCTGCTCAATGCGCTCACGCATTTCCCGCGCCGCCTTGTTGGTGAATGTTAGGGCAAGTATGCGCCAAGGCTCATAGCCCATGCGCAGAAGGTGCACGATTTTATATGTCAGCACCCTGGTTTTTCCCGAACCTGCGCCTGCGATAACGAGTGCCGGTCCGTCGGTATATGTTACCGCAGCTTGCTGCGGTCCGTTGAGTTCTTCAAGATAATTATCGTTCATCTCTACAAAGGTACAGAAAAACCGCGATACCGTAACGTCCCCCGCAAAAAAAGTAAAGTTTCGACCTGTTGCATCGGTGAGTGTTAAGCGTCCTCCGGCGCACTCTCCGGCGCGCATACCCCGTCCCATCCACCATATTAGGGCATAATAGATGCGGTTAATAGATAAAATGATCCGTGGAAATCCTGGAATAGATATTCATGTATTGCTGTTTTGCTGAAACCAAAAACAGGATTAATTATTTCTTATGTTTGGAAGTGAAGATTTAATATTTTAATTTTGCAGCAAACTAAATTAGACTCATCCGGCTGTCCTCGTACCCGAATACATGCGTTGTCATATTGACATATGAAAAAGAAAATCCTGAGCGAATAACGCCCTATGGGTTTATCATATGAAATCGTTATTAACCAATAAACTTATTCTTATGAGATGTAATAAATTGTGGTATGGTGTATTGCTTTTTGTTTGTTTCGCATGCAATAAACAAAATGCAATACAATCTGTTATGAATGATGATTATCCGACGGACTCTATAAAAATGAGTTCATCCATAAATTTAGGCGAATTAGGTATTACAGGGGTTGATATTATTTCTTGGGCAGACAGTATGTTTGTAATACATCAAGGTTATGATTCCCAAAATCCTATTTACTGCTTTAATGGTCATTCTGTAATAAAGGGCGCCTCTATGGGACAAGGTCCCGATGATGTGTTGGAAATAAACTCATTGAAATGGAGTCGGGATGAAGGTCTGTACCTCTATGATGGGTTAAAAGGGCGCATATGCTTTTTTCAGATAGATGACTCTACCTTATTAATGAAAAAAACGATAGAAGTGCCGAGATTACTCGATGATGCGGTAATTATTGACAATCACGTATTAGTATTTCCTAATACCAAAGAATATTCGGTTGCGATAATAGGCGAAAATGGAGTTGTCATAGACAGTCTGACATATTTTCCTCCAAAACCTGCAGGCATTTCACCGCAAGTACATGCTCTGGCTTGTACAGGTACAACTGCAGAATTGCCCACAGGGGAATTTGCGCGTTGTGTTGCCTATGATGGGGGTGTTGATTTCTATATGGTAGAGGATAATAAGTTGAAACATATAAACCGCTTCTCTTTATTTGACATGGAATATGGTCAAATTAATCAAGGCATGACAGTTCCTGTCCCATCAGAGGAGTCTAAGACAGGCTTTAGCATGGTCAAATCAAGTCTGGACAAGTTTTATGCGGCATTCAGCGATAAATTAACTTTGGAAAATCCGGATGGGCTATGCGATAGAATCTATCAATTCAACAAAAAAGGAGAATTGGAGCATGTGTATATATTAGATTGTGAATTTAAAGACTTTGCAGTTAATACTGATAATACAGAGATGTATATATTGACTGATAAGAATGATAATGAAATAATTAAATCCTACATATTGTATTAATATTAAATCCGATCTATAGAAATAGAATTCAATATCTGTCAGCCTCAAAAACATTTATGCGTTTGGAATGACTGCGATTGTGGCGGTTATTCCAAACG
>DAAJ01000060.1 GCA_001701115.1 Bacteroidales bacterium GP2 | reverse complement strand
ATAAAATGTGTTTGATGATGAAAATTATTAGGTTTGTAACATGAATCATGTATTTCATCAGAAAAAATTTAGAGAAACGTCTATTTTAACAGTTTTATATTAATAATTAGGGCTATATCCGCGAATTAGTGAGGTGTTGTTATTCCGGATTGTGTCCATGCATCATCGGTATTTTTTGCATCCTTTCCCGAAATCAATTACTTTTGAAACTGAAACTGATTATTGAATGGCAACGTCACCCAAAATCCTGCTTCTTGGCGATTACAGCAACTGCCACCGGACTCTTGCCGGTGCGCTATTGCGGCTTGGATGTGATGTGACATATGCGTCGGACGGTTGTCGGTGGATGAGTCTCGACCGCCACATCGATATTTCCCGGCGTTCTGGTAAAATAGGGGGTGCGGAGTTATATTTGCGGTTTCTTTTCGGCGATTTGCGGAAAATCTTGAAAGGTTACGATATAGTTGCGCTAAATGACCTTAATTTCGTTCAGCTTCGTCCGTCTCGTATAGCCTCTTTGTTCAGGAAGTTGAAGAACGATAATGGGGCAGTGTTTCTTACATCAATGAGCACTGATGTCGCGTACCTTGACATGGTTGAACCGCCGGACTCGCCGTTGCGCTACAGTGAGTGGTTCATTGGCAATGAGCCGTCACGCCATTTCGTGGCAAACAAGGATAAATGGGTGTCATGGCACTCCCCGGAACTTGTCAAGTATCAGCGCGAAGCACTTGATAGCATTCACGGTGCAGTATCGGTGCTTTATGAATATCATCTTGCAATGGTAAAGGCGCTCGGAGAGGGGAGGTGCGCATATGGAGGAATACCGATTGACACAGATTTTTTTATCCCGGTGGAATTGCCGAAAAGTCCGGATAGGGTAAAGTTTTTCCTTGGGCGTGACCGTTCACGCATGCTCATGAAAGGTTCTGACCTCCTTGAGGTCGCTGCCCGGAGGGTTGTGGAGGAGATGCCGGACATCGCCGAACTGGAAATAGCAGAGAATCTTCCGTTTTCAGATTTTGTAAAAAGATTGCAAACGGCACATGTCGTCCTTGACCAGATTTATAGCTATACTCCCGCAACAACTGCACTTATGGCGATGTCGCTCGGGCTCAATACAGTGAGCGGGGGAGAGCCGGAATATTACGATTTCATTAGAGAAAGTATTAACCGACCTGTCATAAATGCCCCGGTTGAACTTGAACCGCTGACTGCCACATTACGCTCAATAGCCTTAAACCGGCAAGAAATTGCATCGCGTGGCTCAGCTTCAAGAGAGTTTGTATTGAAGCACAACTCTGCGGATGTTGTAGCAAAACGGTTTCTTGATTTTTGGTTAAGCAAATTATGACAACTCTTGACATAGCGATAGTGACCCACACCCCCAAGGGTGGAGAGAGAGTAGGCAGGATGCTAATGCCGCCGCTGCCCGGGGTACGGTATGTGGTGTCGTGGCAGAACCACGGTAATGTATCGATTCCTTCCTCGCTTACCCGTGATGATGTGGAAGTCCACCGTTTTGACGGGAAAGGAGTAGCGGCAAACCGCAATAATGCAGTTGAGCATTGCACTGCCGATATTGTACTTATGGGTGATGACGACCTAATATATATTAAGGAGGGAATTGCGAAGATTCCTGAAATCTTTAATGATAATCCACAATTGGATTTAGCCACTTTTCGATGCGTGACGCCATATCCAAAGAAGTATCCGGAGAAATCTGTTACGCTTGGACGGAGCCTTCCTAAAAATTATGATGTAGGTACAGTAGAAATAGCATGCCGGCGAAAGTCAATAGATAATTTGAGATTCTGTACTGAACTTGGCAAAGGATCCGAGCGTTTTCATTCCGGAGAAGACGAGTATTTTCTGTACACGGCAATCAAGCGTGGCATGGATTGCCGTTTCTTCCCGATAGATATTTGTGAACACGACCATTACTCTACAGGTTCAGACCCACATCCGTCGAAGGGGACGCTTCGTGGGTTCGGATGCATTATCGCATTGATGTATCCATGGACCTGCGGTGCAAGGATTCCGCTCAAGGCTTGGCGGCTTTTTCGTGCAGGGCGAGCGGGTTTTTTCAACGCTTTAGCAACACTTGCGGAAGGAGCGATAGGAGCGCCAGGAGTGTTTTTGCGGTATAGGAAACAAAAAACGGATATGAACCAGTAATAAACGAAATATGATAAAGGAAATATTTTTTGCAGGAGGATGCTTTTGGGGCACGGCACATCTTTTTTCGCTTGTTGGCGGAGTAGAAAGCGCTGTTGCAGGATATGCAAACAGCATCGTTGAGAATCCTACATATAAAATGGTGTGTACAGGTGAAACAAATGCCGCTGAAACAGTACGGGTTACATACGATGACAGCATTATCGGTCTGACCGACCTCATTTCACTGTATTTCAGAAGCATTGACCCGCTGTCACTTAATCGGCAAGGGAACGATGTGGGCACTCAGTACCGCACCGGCATATATTACACAGACCCGGCAGACAGTACTGTCGTTGAGGCAATGATAGCAATGCTCCAGCGTCGTTATTCCGAGCCGATTGCGGTGGAATGGGGAATGCTCCGTAATTTTTATCCAGCTGAAGAGTATCACCAGGACTATCTGGTCAAGAATCCGGAAGGATATTGCCATGTTAATCCTGCTCTTTTCAAAGAAGCGAGGAAGATGGGACGTGAATCCTCGGCAGTATCCTCAAAAGATGAGCTCCGCAAACGCCTAACGCCTCTTCAGTGGGAGGTAACCCAACATGGGGCAACCGAACGTCCTTACACAAATGAATATGATGAAGAGTTCCGGAAAGGCATTTATGTGGATATCTGTGACGGCACACCTTTGTTCTTGTCCAGCAACAAGTATAATTCTGGTTGCGGGTGGCCGGCATTTACCCGTCCCATAGATGATGATTTATTAAACGAATTGCCAGACCACTCTTTCGGGCGCATACGCACAGAGGTCAAGAGCTCTTCATCCGGAGCGCATCTCGGTCATGTCTTTAATGACGGTCCTGCAGAAGAGGGTGGGCTCCGTTACTGCATTAATTCTGCCGCCCTCCGTTTCATTCCGGTGGAGAAAATGGAGGAGGAAGGGTACGGCAAATATATTCCGCTCATAAAATAAATCAGATATTACTGAAATGAAAGTACTTGTAATTAACGGAAGCCCGCATCTGACCGGATGCACTGACCGCGGTCTTAAGGAAGTTGAACGCACTCTTGCTGAAAACGGAATAGAAGTTGAGCGGGTCAATATAGGCAATAAGGATATACGCGGTTGCATAGGCTGTAATTTCTGCCGGGAGCATGGCAGATGTGTTTTCAATGACGCTGTAAACGAAACTGCGCCTAAGTTCGCTGAGGCAGCCGGGATGCTGGTTGGTTCTCCGGTTTACTATGCCGGGGCAAACGGACAACTCCTTGCTTTTCTTGACAGGCTCTTTTACAGCACGTCAGGCACAGTAGACAAGGCAATGAAAGTCGGTGCGGCGGTAGTGTCCTCCCGCAGAGCCGGTTCCACTTCAGCTTTTGATGAAATCAACAAATATTTCACAATAAGCGCCATGCCGATAGTGTCAAGCACCTACTGGAATGAAGTGCATGGTTTCACGGCAGCAGATGTGGAGGATGACCTTGAAGGATTGCAGACAATGCGTAATCTCGGCCGCAACATGGCATTCATGGTCAAGGCGATCGATGCAGCAAAAAAAGATGCACCATCGCAGGAGCGTGGCGTATTCACAAATTTCCACACCGAAGGCTGACCCTTATTCTATCGATTTTATCACCTTGCAGGGATTTCCCACGGCAACACTGCATGCGGGAATATCCCTTGTAACAACGCTTCCCGCGCCGATGACGCAGTTGTCGCCGATTGATACTCCCGGCAACACTGTGACACCGGCGCCTATCCATACATTATTCCCTACATTTATCGGCTTGGCATATTCCATGCCTTTGTTCCTCTCTACTGGGTCAATCGGATGCCCGGCGGTATAGAAACCGCAATTAGGCGCGATAAAAACATTATCGCCGAATTTTACTGGAGCTTCATCAAGGATTACGAGATTGAAATTCGCATAAAAGTTCTTTCCAACGGAGATGTTATAACCGTAGTCGCAGTAAAATGGCTGTTCAATCAGGATGCTTCCCCCGATATTCCCGATTATCCGGTGCAGCAGATTCTCCCTTGATGCAATTTCTTTAGGACGCAAGTCATTGTAATCTCGGCAAAGCTCCTTGCATTCAAGCCTCTCGGCAATAAGCGCCGGGTCGTTGTTGGCATCATAAATCATGCCACGGAGCATTTTTTCTTTCTCAGTCACTTTGGATAGGATTAAAATTTGCATGCAAAATAAGCAACTATTTTTAAGAGTGGGCTGTTTTTGAGCACACATATTTGTTGCAGTTTCATTAAAAAGTGTATAAAATATTTGCATAACCCGAAAAAAAGCCCTTACTTCGTAGCAGAGATTAAAATAAACCATAATTTAATGCAATGCCCCAGCTATGGGGGATAGGGTTAAATCAATACCAATTAATTATCTATTTTTATGCGAAAAGTAATTTATTCAGCTATGGCGCTCATGACCGCTTCTTTCATGCTGTCGCCCACTTTGCTGGCAGACAGTCAGTTGAGGGGGGGGGTAGAAGCAGCGGCTCAGGCAACGCAGACAGCTCCTTGTTCCGGAACGGTTTATGATGAAGACGGTGAGCCTCTTCCCGGAGCATCGGTATTTGTTGACGGCGGAAATGGAGCTTCAACCAATATCGACGGAAAATTCACGATTGCGAATGTAAAAATCGGTTCTACAATCAAAATTTCTTATGTAGGCTATGAGCCCCAGTCCGTTGTATGGAAGGGCGAGCCTATTGAAGTTACCCTTAAGCCCAACACATCATCACTTGATGAGGTAGTGGTTGTGGGTTACGGTGTGCAGAAAAAAGTAAACCTTACCGGTGCTGTGTCACAGGTTAAGGGTGATGAAATTGCACGTCGTCCGGTTGCTGACGCGGCTCAGATGCTTCAGGGCATGGTGCCGGGTCTTCTCGTGTCAAACAGCAATTCCGGTCGTCCCGGTGGTAGCGCAACCTTGCAGCTCCGTGGTCAGGGCAATCTTTCCGGTACAGGTACACCTTATATACTTGTTGACGGTGTTGAGATGAGCCTTTCGGATGTAAACCCCAACGATATCGAGAGCATCTCAGTGCTTAAGGATGCTGGCGCGAGTGCTATTTACGGTGCGCGTGCAGCTTACGGTGTTGTGCTCGTTACCACCAAGCGTGGACAGGAAGGCAAGATGCGTGTAAGCTATCAGGGTACTGTTGGATGGAGCAAACCTACCAAACTCCCTGAAATGCTTGACGGTTATGAATTTGCCAAGATGTGGAATGCAGCTTGTGCCAATGCCGGTGTAAGCCGTTTCTATTCTGATGAGAAGCTTGAACTCCTCCGCCAGTTCCGCGACAATCCCAACAGTGTAGATCCCTGGCAGGAACTTTCACCCAATGCTTCCATGAACCCTGCTTTCGAGAATTCTGAGTCAGGTATCGGTAATACCGACTACTTTGATCTCCACTATAAGAATTGGGCGTTCAAGCAGAACCACAACATCAGCGCAAGTGGCGGCGGCAAACGTGCGCAATACTATGTTTCACTTGGTTACTATGGTGAAGATGGCATTCTCCGCTATGCTGATATGAGCTACAAGCGTTACAACTTCTCATCAAACATCAAATCTGACGTGACAAAGTGGCTCTCTGTACGTGCAAATACCAAGTTCATGCACTCTGACACTGACACTCCTTTCGGTACCGGCGGTCTCAGCGAAGGTTTCTACCACTCACTTGCACGTTTCCGTCCTACAGTGCATTACAAGGATCCGAATGGCAACTTTACCGAGCTCACAATGATTCCTTATCTCCAGAGCGGAACATATACAACAAGCAAGCGTGACCGTTTCAATCTTACATTTGGCGTTGACGTGCAGCCTCTCAAGGGTTGGAAGATCACAGCAGACTATACTTACCGCTATGTAGGTCTCGAATATGAGGCAATGAATGTGGCTCCGGATATCTATGCCGCAGATGGCGTTACTACTTCTAAAGGTGTACGCGATGAACTTGGAATCCAGAAAGACGGACGTTACACAAAGCAGAATACAGTAACCCGTTATCAGAATTTCAGTGCTTATACCACATATGACCTCACTATTGCTGAGAAGAACAACTTCACAATCATGGCTGGTTACCAGAGTGAAGAAAACCGCTATTCAAGCATTTATAACTATGTGAACGGTCTATACACAATCACAAACCCGGGTATCAATACCGGTTCAAGTGCTGTTACTGCTACTGATGCCAAGCAGACCTGGGCTACCCGTGGATGGTTCGGACGTCTTAACTATGATTTTGACGGCAAGTACCTCTTTGAGGCTAATATGCGCTACGACGGTACATCACGCTTCTCAAAGAAAAACCGCTGGGGCTTCTTCCCCTCAGTGTCTGTAGGTTGGAACATCGCTCGTGAAAACTTCATGGAGTCACTCCGTCCCACTCTCAATAACCTTAAACTCCGCCTTTCTTACGGTAAGATGGGCAACCAGGCTGGTGCCGGTCTCTACACTTTCGCATCGACCATGGCTATTACTGCAAAAGGCAACTATATTTTCTCCGACGGGCGTCATGGGTATATCAATGCTCCCGGCGTTATCGACCCCACAGTTACATGGGAAAAGGTACAAAGCAAGAACATCGGTCTTGATTTCGGTCTCTTCAATAACGCTCTTTCCGGAACATTTGAAATCTTCCAGCGTGACACCAAGGATATGCTCGGTCCGGGCGAGGACTTCCCCGATTTCTTCGGTGCAAGCGCACCTCAGGCTAATAACGCAAATATGCGTAACCGCGGTTGGGAATTACAGATCAATTGGGTTGGACGCATAGGTAAGGATATCACTTATGGAATAGGTGGTTCTATCTCTGATGCTACAGCAAAAGTTACCAAATACAAGAATCCTACTTTCACCAATCCTATCGGCAACTGGTACGAAGGTCGTGCAGTTGGTGAAATCTGGGGTCTCCGTTCAAGTGGTCTTATCCAGACTCAGGAAGAAGCTGACGCATATAACAAATTAGACCTTTCATATCTCAACGGCGGAACATGGACACCCGGTGACGTGAAGTACATCGATATCAATGGTGACGGTAAAATTGATAAGGGCACAAATGTGCTTGGTGACATGGGTGACTTCACCGTAATCGGTAACACAACCCCGCGCTACCAGTACACTATCAACGGCAACATCGGTTGGAAAGGCTTGCACCTCAGCCTTATGTTCCAGGGCGTAGGCAAGCGTGACTGGAATCCCGGCACAGCACCCTACTTCTGGGGTTGGGGACCGTACGCGCAGGCTACTTTCTTCACACAGCATCTCGACTACTGGACTGAAGACAACCCCGGCGCTTACTATCCGAAGCCTTACCTTCACACCGCAGGTGGTATCGGAGTGTTCAGCAACCGTAACAGACAGACTTCTGACAGATACCTCCAGGATGCTTCTTATATCCGCCTGAAGAACCTCACTGTAAGCTATGAACTGCCCAAGACTATCATTTCCCACATCGGACTTGATAAAGTTATGGTGTTCTTCACAGCTGAGAACCTCTGGACATCAACCAACCTTGCAAAGATGTTTGACCCTGAAGCAATCTTCACCTCAAACGGCTATACCAGTGAGGGCGGTAAAAACTACCCCATGAACAAAGTCCTTTCTGTAGGATTAAATATCAACCTCTAACATAGGAAAAATAAAAATGAAAAAATATATATTCAGCCTTATTGCGGGTCTTGCGCTTACATCGTGCTATGACCTCAACCGTGAGCCGGAAGGGGTGCTCTCTTCTTCCACTCCTTTCACAAGCACAGGCGAAATGAGCAGTTACCTTGATCAGTTCTATCAGTCTGCTGTAAGAGGACAGGGTTTCTCTGCCGGTGGTGGCTCAGGTATCGCCGGAGATGACGTCAATTCTGACAATATGACTGGTACGGCTGTGAACCAGCGCCTTGCAGGACGCATGGCTGTCAGCAATGCCTCTTCTCTTGGTAACTATACTTATATCCGCAGAGTGAATTTCTTCCTTAATAACCTTGATAACTGCAATCAGGCAGGAAGTGCCGCTTACAATCAGGCAGTAGGTGAAGGTTATTATTTCCGTGCATGGTACTATTACCAGCTCTTCATCAACTACGGACCTATTGCATGGGTAGAAACTCCCCTTGATCCGGATCTGGAGCTTATGAAACTTCCCCGCGAAAGCCGTACGGTTATTGCTGACCATATTCTTGCCGACCTTGACCTCGCAATCAAGAACCTTGGTGAGAAGAGCAACAGCTCGTCTATGCGTGTTCACCGCGATGTTGCACGCGCCCTTAAGAGCGAAGTTGCACTTTTTGAAGGCACATGGGAAAAATACCATAAGGCTAAAAACGACCCCTTCTTCGATCCTGCTGTGACAGATGCAAAAATCAACGACTATTTCACACAGGCTGCTAACGCTGCGAAAGAAGTTATGGATCGTGGAGTATGGAGAATATATAATACTGGCAATGTCAACAATGACTACCGTGTTATCTTTGAAACTACTGACCTTGGCAGCAACCCCGAAATTCTTTGGTACAAAAAGTATGACGGTGACGAAATCGGCAATAATGTTGACCGTTACCTCAACCAGGGCGGTGGCAGCTGTGGTGTGACAGCATCTCTTGTTGATGATTACCTGACAATCGATGGCAAACCTTTTGTTGGAACTCAGCGCACAGAGGCTCAGAAAGTATGGGGCAATGAACTTCTCCCGACTGTACGTGACCCCCGTCTCGCTCAGACTGTGGCAACTCCCGGACAGCAGCTCCGTCCGGACGAAGGTCCCTCTTATACTTTCCCCCCGCTGATCGGTACATCGGCATACAACAACAATGTAACTGGCTTCTCTTTGCTCAAGCATGTGCAGATTAACTATACCGGCAACCTTGATGCTGAGTTCAAGGGTGCTACTCCCGCTATCCAGTTCCGTTATGCAGACGTGCTCCTCAACTATGCAGAAGCACTTGCCGAACTCAATGGCGCCGGAAATGCACAGGCAATCATTACTGCGCTCCACCCGCTCCGTGCCCGTGCCGGCATGCCTGACATGGATTTTGACCGCGAATACAACACAGAGCCTTCATATCCGTTTGCTCACCTTGACAAATATGTGCAGGCTGTGCGTCGTGAGCGCCGAGTTGAGAAAGCTTGCGAAGGACGTCGTCTTGAGGATATTCTTCGTTGGGCTGCGGCTGACGAGCTCATCATTGGCAAGTGGCATAAAGGTGCGCTGTTTATCGGCAGCAATCTTGCCGACGAGTTCCCGACACTTATTTATGACCAGGCTTCAAGGAATAACCTCTTCCTTACCGGCAAGCCGGGTGATGAACTCCGTTACATCACCATCAATCAGCAAGGTTATGAGTCTGGCTGGCAGTTCAATCCTAAGAGAGACTATCTGCTTCCGTTGCAGGAACGCATGATTTCTCTTACTGACGGTCTCTGGACACAGAACCCCGGTTGGTAAACATATCCAACTTAAACATATTGCCCCCTGCCGCACCTAAACGTGGCAGGGGGCAACTGTTTATAAGGCATAAAAGAAGCCGCGCCGTAAAGCGCAGCCTCCATAAATATTATATATAGGTGTTTTATCCGATAATGTCTGTGGGCATATAGTGCTGGTAAGGATGGTCGCAAGCAGGGCACTTTACAGGAGGAGTGGTGCCTTCATACATATATCCGCAGACGAGACACTGCCACATGATAGGTTTGTCACGTTTCCAGACTGTTCCGTCCACTACCTGCTGGTGCAACAAAGTGAAGCGGTCAAGGTGATGCTTCTCAACCTCAGCTATGGCAAGGAAATGAGATGCGATATCATCAAAACCCTCCTGCTGGGCGATTTTCGCAAATTCCTGATAAGCGTGAACGCCTTCATTCTCCTCCTCGCCCATAGATATCTGGAGGTTCTCTTCGGTTGTCTTAGGCGGAATTGCATCGACGCTAACTGTTCCAACCACACTGCCGCCGCCAAGCATTTTCAAGAATACCTTTGCATGGTGAAGTTCGTTTGCTGCTGTTTCGCGGAAAATTTCACCGATGGGGTAATATTGTTCTTTGTCAGCCTGCTGTGCATAATAAGTGTAGCGGGCGTAAGACTGTGTTTCGTTGAGGTAAGAGCTCACGATATTTTTTTCAGTCTGAGTTCCTTTGAGATTGGGTGTTGCCATCGTCGTAATATTTTTAGTTGATAATTATGATTTTGTATTTACAACGATGCGTGCCGTTGTATGGTTCAATCAATCCTCAAGATAATAGGTGAGCGAGGTGACAACGCGCACCTTTTTTATATAAGGTGTAGTCGGGTCACGGTCCTCGATGGTAAATTGTCCCTGGCGCGCTGTCTTTATTTTGCCAAGCCTGCTGTCTGAATCCTCTGCGAACTTCTTTGCCGCCTCGCGTGCATTTCCCGTCGCTTCGGCAATCATTTCCGGCTTGATTGAGTTGAGGTCGGTGTAATCGTAGGAAATGACAGTGTTGTAATTGCTCGTAATTGCTATACCCTTGCTGAAAAGCTCACCCTGGCGGTTGATCAGCCCATGGACCTCCCTGACATTGGAGGAACTTACCGTTACAATGGATGTCACCGCATAATTATAGGGGAGTGGTGAATTGTTGTATCGGTCGGTTGTCAAATCCTGCACGCTTGGGGCGCCTATGCTTATCTCCTCGTCGGTGAGCCCGTTTGCCTTGAGGAAATCCACAATCTGTGAATTTGTTGCAGTGACCTTCTGGTACACGGATGGAAGGTCGTTGCCCACCTCCTTGAACATTATTGGCCATGTGACTTTGTTTGCGGCAACTTCCCTTTCGGCAAGACCTTTCACATCCACGACCCTGTCGCGGTTTGAAAACGAGTTCAGCCCGGAGCGCAGGCATAATCCGATGGAAAGCAATCCCGCTGCAATCAGCAACGCGGATGCTATAGTGTTGATTTTGTTGTTCATAATTATAAAAATTAGTTGTTTAACGATAACATTGATTCAATATTCTTGCGGTCGTTTGAAAGGCGGGGGATTTTTCGCTGTCCGCCGAGCTTGCCCGTGCTCTCAAGCCAGTCATCGAATAGCCCGGGGCGCGCAATGTCTATCGTGAGGCTGTCCAGGAAAATATTTCCGGAGCGTTTTGCCTGATAGTCGCTGTTCTCATTTTGCAACGCTTTGTCAAGCTCCTCGGCAAACCCGTCAATGTCGCGTGGAGGACGTGCAAACTCCACCAGCCACTGGTGGCACCCTTTCTTTCCGTCATGGGTATAGACCGGGGCGACAGTATAATCCTTCACTGCACAACCGCACTTGGCGCACGCATTTGCAACTGCCGCATCGGTATTATGCACCATAACTTCTTCTCCAAATGCGTTTATGTAACTTTTTGTTCTTCCCGCAATGGTTATTTTAACCGGATTTAGCGATTCCACTTTCACTACATCGCCGATTGGATAGCGCCAAAGCCCGTTGCAACCGCTGATGAGGAGCGCGTACTTCTTGCCCTTCTGGAGTTCCCATACAGGAACAGGGGCTGATGACGGCGATTCAACCGGAATGAACTCGTAGAACATCCCTATATCAGTCATGAGCAGCATGGAGCTGTCCTCGGGTGCCGATTGAGCAGCAAAAAAACCTTCGGAAGCATTATAATTCTCCCAATATCTCATCTTGGAGGGATCCGTGATGTGTTCGTACTCCTTTTTATAAGGTGCAAAGGATATTCCGCCATGGAAAAACACCTCAAGGTTCTCCCACACCTCGTGGATTGACTCTTTGCTCCGGTAAGAGAGGATTTCCTGGAGCACTTTTAGGAACCAGGACGGCACTCCGGATATGTTTGTGACATTTTCATAAGCGGAAGCACGCACAAGTGCCGGAAGTTTCTGGTGCCAGTCCTCCATAAGTGCCACCTTTTTGGACGGTACCCTGACTAAGTTGACCAAAGGATTGATGCAGTCGATCAGGGTAGCGGAGAGATCGCCCACCTTTGCTTTATTGTTTTCGAGCTTAAGCTCGTTCGCGTAGCTTCCGCCGAGGATAAATGATTTCCCGTCAAAGATACGGCTGTCAGGGTAACTCCTGAGATAAAGCGCAAGGGAGTAACTCGCCCCCTTGAAATGGCACTTCTGCAATGCGTCCTCGGTTATAGGTATGAATTTGCTTTTGCCGTCGGATGTTCCGGACGACTGCGCGAACCTCGTTGTTTTTCCGCGCCAAAGCACATCCTTCTCTCCCGCGATCATCCTCATCACGTATGGTCTCAAAGTGGGGTACGTGCCTTGCGGCACCTGGTCGCAGAATTCATTATAAGAACTTATGGTGTCAAACCGGTTGAGCTTGCCCCAGATAGTATGCTTTGCGTCATAAACGAGTTGCCTAAGCACCCTCTTCTGCGTTGCTTCGGCATCATCAGCGGCTGCGAGGCACCTGTCGGCGCTTCGCCTGAAAAACGGTAATAGGAGTCTTGTGCGGTTCATGTGTTTATGCTCTGGGCGTGTCGAAAGCAAAGGTAGTGACTTATCCGGATTATATCGCATCTCCGATGCTATTTTTTAAGAATGGGTGGAATGCGCAAGGGTTGGTGCATCGCAGGAGCGCCGGTTGTCACATCCCCACCGTGGAATGTGTGGGGGAAGGAGGCACCCCCAAAAAGAGCATCGTAGATGCGCCGGTAGTCACAGCCCCACCGTGGAATGTGGGGGAAGGAGGCACCCCCAAAAAGAGCATCGTAGATGCGCCGGTTGTCACAGCCCCACACGAAACGCGAAGCGTGGAATGTGTGGGATGGAGGCACCCCCAAAAAGAGCATCGCAGATGCGCCGGTTGTCACAACCCCACACGAAACGCGTATGCGTGAGTGTGGGGGGAGGAGGCATCCGAAAAAAAGAGCTTCGGAGATGCGATATAATCCGGATAAGTCACTACCTTTGCGATTATGAGCAAAGTATATGCCTTATACCACATCGTTTTCTCCACTAAATACCGGGAATTTACCTTACCCGATAATCTTCTTGAAGATGTGTATCGATTTATCTGGTCGCAACTGAGAGAGTGTGGATGTTCTTTATATAGAATAGGTGGGATTGGCAACCACATTCATCTTCTTATCCATCTCCCTGCATCTATACGTTTGGGCGATGTGATGCGGAATGTCAAAGCCAACACAAGCGGCTGGCTTATGAAAGATAACCGGTTCCCTGATTTCAGAGGGTGGAGCCGTGAATACTATGCAATAACTGTATCTCCCCGTGCAAAAGACAATGTATTGGAATATATCCGCAACCAACGTCAGCATCATCTGGGGTGTGATCTTAAGTCCGAGATGATGTCTTTGTATGATGAAGCAGGTTTCGTTTTCGATCCTCGCGACATGGATGACTGATATAATGTACAGTCGCATCTCCGAAGCTCCAATAGGTGATGCTATATATTCCCCCACATTCCACGCTCCGCGTTCCATGTGGGGCTATAACCACGCATGTGTCTCCGACACATGTCCCATGGCGGGTGTTTATCATCACTATGTCTCCGCCACACCACCATGTTGTTGCTATCGGAGTGCCGGAGGCATGTGGAGCTATATGGATGTGGGGGATTTTGTATATATTTGCATTATCTTATTCATGGCGGGGGATAAAATATTGTAAAACTATGTTGTATAACATAAAAACCTCGCAAAATAAATTAATTAAGATACTTTAACATATATAACCCCGCTTATCACTTTTGTTAGCGTATATTTGCATACTTTTTGTCCGATTACCATTCGGGGGCGGACACAAATCTAATTAACCTTAATTTTTTTAACCTAAACCATTAACTCAAATCAGTTATGAGCAAATTTAGAAAATTGATGGCAATAGCGACATTGTTGTTCGCTTCGTCATCGGTGTTCGTTGCTTGCAGCGATGATGATGAAACGACAATGGGTCCTATCTCCATCAACTCGGTGAAGACAACGTCATCTTCGGTTACGCTCTTTTGGACCATTGTTTCCAACGGTAGTTGCGACGGATACAATGTGACCATTGTTGAGGGTACCCGTGCTAACAAAGGCGCTGTTGTTGTCTCAGAGGACTTCGAAGCGCGTACGGCGAGAGGCACATTCACAGGCCTTAAGCAAAACACCTCTTATGTAGCTATTACAAAAGGTATCCCTTCCAAGAGCAGCGGTTTCAGCGATGCTTACACATTTGAACTCGAATTCATGACTGCTCCACTCATTCAGAACATTGTAGCAGGTCCTGTGACTTTTGAAGATGTTGTTGAAAAAGATGAAAATGGTAATGATGTGACAAGAACACTTGGAACATTTACTGCTACCTGGAATGCGCTTAGCACCAATGCAGGTACATACACTGTATCATTGCAGCGTAAAAATACAGAAGATAATACCTGGGCTGTAGTAACAAACGTTACTATCAACAATATTTCTACTGGCTCTTATGTCTTTGAAAAGAAGTTGGTTCCTGACACAAGGTATAGAGTTGGCGTTCTTCCTAACCCAGGTAATATTGGTTGGTATGCTGCTGGGGAATGGCAGTATTCACCAGAGTTCACAACTTCTGCTCAGTGAACTATTTGATTAACCTTAAAACATTGTGCAAACATGACTAATAATAATATTAAAAACTGGTGCCTCGCGCTTGCTCTTGCTGCAGCTACGCCTGCAGTTTTCGCGGCTTCTGAAACTGAGGCTCCTGTTGCTGCAGCTCAGCAGACAGCTGACTGCACCGGTGTTGTGCTTGACTCTGAGGGTGAACCTCTTCCCGGAGCATCTGTCAAGGTTGTAGGCACCACTAACGGTGGTTCAACAAATATTGATGGTGAATTTACCCTCAAAGGCGTTGCTAAAGGCGCTAAGATTACAGTAACATATGTGGGCTGTAAGCCTCAGACAGTTGTTTGGAATGGCACCCCTCTTACTATTACTCTTTCTGATGACGATAGCGTTCTCGGTGAGGTTGTCGTTATGGGTTACGGCGTTGAGCAGAAACGTGCCAACGTTACAAACTCAATCGCTAAGGTAAGTGAAAAGACCCTTACAGTAGGTGCCAGCGCTAACCCGGCACAGGCTCTTGCAGGTGCTGTATCAGGTGTTAAAGTTGATATCACTTCCGGTGACCCGGGTGCTACTCCCTCTATCACTATCCGTGGTGGTTCTAACTTCAATGGCGGCTCAAACGAACCTCTTATCGTTGTCGACGGCAATATCCGCCCCAGCCTTGCGGACATCAACCCCAACGACATCGAGGATATGCAGATCCTTAAGGATGCCGGCGCTACCGCTCTTTATGGTGCCCGCGCAGGTAACGGTGTTGTGCTTATCACTACCAAGAAAGGTAAAACCGGTACAGGTACTGTTACCCTTAATATGAAAGTTGGTGTTAGTAGCTATGAAGATCAGGGTTATGACATGGCTACTGACCAGCAATTCCTCTACTATTACCGCACAGGTATGTGGAACTCGCAGTGGGCTCTTCCGATGGGGGGATATTCAGGTCAGAACAACTCTATCTTTACCGGTGCCGGTGGAGGTCAGGTAGGTCAGACTACCTACTCTCCTACCGCTAACTTCAACCTCTACCACAGGACGGATGCCAATAAGGCTGTTATGGATCAGCTTATAAGCAAATTCGGCTGGCAAGAGAGTCTGGATCCCTTGAGGAGATGGACAGACACTGGTTATGAAGACTATATGCTTGTGTATAAGCATAATGATATGCTTAAGCATAACCTCCAGACTCCTGCTATTACTCAGGATTATAACTTGAGCTTCTCAGGTGGTAACGACCGCGGCAAATATTATGCTTCTCTTGGCTACTATAATGCTGATGGTGCCCAGAAAGATACTTACTACACCCGTTATAACTTTGCGCTTACCGGTGAATATAAGCTTAATAAATGGTTGACCTCAAACTCCATTTTCAACTATGTTCGTGCTAACTGGCTTACCAATGACCCGCTTCTTAACACCGCATACTCAATGAACCGCGGTCGTTTCTGGAACTTCATGAACTACCAGTCTTACGACATTGACGTTGAGAATCCCGATAACAGCGCTGTAGGCGCTCCTATGTACGGTTTCAACGGTCCTGTAAATATCCTTGTAAATAAGGGCAAATTTGACCGTACCAACCAGTCTGACAAATTCCAGATGACTCAGAGCTTTACCGCTAATATTATTGAGGGTCTTACTCTTAAAGGTTCTATGAGTTGGCTCTATACCGAATCTTTCGCGGATTCCTCTAATAAAGATTATGCGACCAATAATGCAGGTGCATATAATATGTATTGGGCTCTCGGAACAGATGGTATGAATGTTCAGCATGCTGTAGGTAACTCATTCAGCCGTTACTTAGACCAGACCTATAACTTGGTGGCAAACTTCAACCGGACTTTTGCTGAAAGGCATGCTGTAAGTGCCATGGTTGGTACCGAACTTTATAAACGTAAATATTACGGCTTCTCTGCAAGTGGTTCAGGTGTGCCTCTGCCTTATCCCGATCTATCATTAACTGAGCAGGATACGCGTGATATGAGTTCTTTCCACTATAAGGAAGCCCTTATTTCTTATTTTGGACGTCTCCAGTACATATATGATGACCGTTACATTCTTGCCGCTACATTCCGTGAAGATGGTTATTCTCGTCTTATCAATAACCGTTGGGGCTTCTTCCCAGGCGTGAGCGCAGGTTGGAATGTGCACAACGAAAAGTTCTGGAAAGATAATGATAAACTTTCTTTCATCAACTTCTTCAAGGTGCGTGGTTCATTCGGTTTCAATGCATCCATTAACAGTTCATATCTCGGATACTATACTCTTCAGGGTTCTTATAACTCTTACATCTATGATGGAAATATTGGTTACCGTATGGGTTCTCTGCCTAATCCTGATCTTCGTTGGGAAAAGACACGTACAGGTGAGGTTGGCGTTGACTTAGCTTTCCTCCAGAACCGCATCAATCTTGCTGTGACATACTACAACCGTTTGACTATGGACAAGTATGCTTCCAAAAACTTGCCTCAGACAACCGGTTTCTCATCTATTACCGACAACAACGGTTCATATCAAAACCAGGGTGTTGAAATCGAACTTAACACCACACTCCTCCGTACCCGTGACTTCCAGTGGTCTCTCGGTGCTAACATTACATACAATGGCAATAAGATCGTGAAACTTCCTGAAAATGGTCTTGTTAACAATCGTATTGGTGGTACAGAAGTTTACACCGGTAATGGCACTGAAACCCATTATATCGGTGGCTACCAGGAGGGTCAGAATCCTTACCAGAGGGTAGGTTTCAAGGTCGCTAAAATGATCCGCACTCAGGCTGACCTGGATGCTCTCGGTGATTACATTGACGGTGCTACCAGCTATGGTCAGTGGGTATATGCTACTGAAGCAGGTCGTCAGCGTCTTATCGCGAAAGGTGTCGCAAGCAACCAGATGATCCGTCTTACTCCCGGTAACTATGCATTCAAGGATATGAATGGTGACAATATGATTGATAATTACGATCAGGGTATTATCGGTCATAGCGATACACACTGGACCGGTGGTTTCAACACAACCCTTACATGGAAAGGACTTAGCCTCTATGCTCGCTTTACAATGGGCTTCGGCTTCCAGGTTTATGATTCAAACCTATCGTTCCTTCTTGCAGAAGGTCAGGGCAACATGGGCTTCCCCAGCCAGGTTACTGAAACATGGACTCCTGACAATCCCGGAGCTAAATATCCCCGCGTAACATGGGCAGACCAATATGGTGCTGACAGCTATATCCGTACATCTGATGCATTCGCCCAGAATGGTAATTTCCTTGCATGTAAGGAACTCTCACTTAGCTACAGGCTGCCCGAAAGCATTTGCAAGAAGTTCAAGAGCCAGGGTCTCACCCTCTCTGTAACAGGTCAGAACCTCGGCTACATCAAGAGTTGTACAATTCCTCTCCCTGATAATGTTACATATTGGTATGGCGGCACTGCAGGTAACGGCGGTACATACAATGTTCCTCGCACCGTTCTCTTCGGTCTCAATGTATCTTTCTAAAAAAACAACAATATTAAGATTATATCATGAACAAGATATTCAATAAATTTGCAGCTGTTGCGGCTGTGTCGGCATTGGTTCTTGGAGCATCATCCTGTGCGGATGTACTTGACCTTAAGCCTATCGACTGGCCTGCAAGCGGTATGTACTGGAAGTCTCAGAAAGAGTTCCAAATCAATATCTTCGCAAACAGCAATATGGTGCGCGACAGGACTCCTGATGTGCTCTTTTGGGCAGGTGAACTCCGAAGCGGTTCATTTACAACAGACCTTATCAATGCATCAGGTGCGCTTAATGTCGATTATATCGCTAATTCTTATGATGTGTCCCATGCTCAGTTCTCAACTTTTGGAGGATGGTACGGTTTGGTTGCTAACGTAAACGAGCTTATCAAGCAGGCGAACCTTGCAGGCGAGGATATTTTCACGGATAATGTACGTAACGGGATCCTTGGTATTGCACATGGTTGGAGGGCATACGCTTACTTCCAGATGTACCGCATGTATGGCGGTGTTCCCCTTCGTCTTGAACCTGAAGTCCAGGAGGGTGAAACCGATCCTACAAAGCTTTATAAAGCTCGTGCAACAGCTGAGGAGACTTTAGCACAGATTAAGTCGGACATTGCCAAGTCTCTTGATTGCTTCAACAACACCACTTGGATTCCATCTTCTAATGCTGACAAAGATTACTATTGGACTAAAGCTGCAACAGAAATGCTCGCCGGTGAAGTATATCTTTGGAGCGGAAAAGTAACTACAGAGGATCATCAGGCAAATGCAGCTGATGTGACTACTGCTAAGGGTTATTTTGAGAATGTGATTAATAACTATGGCTTCAGCCTTGTTAAAGACTTTTTCTCAATCTGGACAACTCCCCACAACTCTGAGTTTATCTACAGTATCTGCTATAGCAATCAGCAGGACGGTGCAACTTTCAGTAGCTATCAGGCACAGATGGTGAACTCTCAGGCTGGTGGCAACTACGCTACAGATGGTTGGACTAACATTGCTGCGAATGGTCTTGGAGTACGTAAGGATGGCGCGGTTAGTTGGTACAACAGATATACAACTGCAACCGGTCAGGCAGGTGCTCTTTACACAATCTGGAATAACTGGGCGCCCTCTCCCAACCGTTATATGTACAAAAATGCAATGTACTACCAGTTTGATGACAATGACATCCGTAAGGATATCTTCTGGGGTGTTTGGGAAATTAGTGATTATGAACGAGACATGGATATCCGTTACATACCTAACTTTGACCCGACTACTCACAAGATGCTTGGTTCATTCTCTATGAAGTTCAAACCAGATCGTATTCCATCATGGAGTAAAAATTATATTTGGAATAATGACCAGGCGATCTATCGTCTTCCCCTCGCTTACCTCTACCTTGCTGAAATCGCTAACTACGAAGGCGATAATGCAGGTGTGGTAAAATATATCAACATGGTTCGTGAGCGTGCATACGGTGACAACTGGGATGAGGCAACCTACGGTTACAAGGCAGGTTCATTCCGTGAGAATGAATATGCAATCCTTCTTGAAAAGAACAAGGAGTTCGTCATGGAAGGTCAGCGTTGGTGGGACCTCCGCCGTCTTACCGCAGTTAAGGGTGGTTCACAGACTGACCACTTTGTATTCCAGCCTGAGAGCTGCATTGGTTTCGGTCTTGACCCCATTGCAAACCCCTGGATGGTTGAAGGTAATGGTGTGCCCATTGAAACAGCTACTCCGCTTCTTAGCACCAGTGAGGAATATAAACTTCTTTGGCCTATCAATGCAGCCCTTCTTGCTTCTGACCCGCTCATTAAGCAGAACCCCGGTTATAGCGTAGGCGAATAATCCCTCGATAGACCAAAATCAATCCCTATAAAAACAGGCGGTGNNGGGTCAAGACCGAAACCAATGCAGCGAAATAATTCCGTTATTACTCTTATTCGATTAAATATTGTTATCTTTGTGAACTTATAAATGAGGATAAGCATTATCCTTTTGATAATGTAATTTTAACCATGGTTCCACCAGTCTTGACGCTTTCTGATGGGACAATGTAACTAGTAAGGCGTAAAAAACTATGAATGAGGAGCGTAAAACTGCATTGAAGAATATTTACCATCGCGGTTGGGGGTATTTTAATGACCTTCAAGATACTATCGGTAAGGAGATTCTCAATGAGTTTGTATCAGTTGGGTTTATTATATGTGGTTATACCCGTGAAAGGAAAACGTGGAGAATCTCAAATCTTGGTCGTAGTTATGCGCAGGATCTTGATCTTGCTTAATTTAATCTTAGTAAAAATAATTCGATATGGATGGGGGTTGCTCCATCCATTTTTTCGCAAAAAAATTATGCATCAGTGTTTTGTTGTTCTATGGATTCCGAGGATAAATCATCTGCCGTTGCCAATTAGAGCGCCTTATCACGGCGGTACTGTAGAAGTGAATATCTCCGATAATCCTGATGAGAGATTCATTATTAGGATTATAGAAGATCAAAGAAACATAGACATATATATACAAAATGTAGAAAATGCTCAAAATTTTGACCATTTTATTAGGCTTGAGTATATGGATTCCAGTCATAATGGGATGGTAAAATATAAGTTTATGTCTAAATTCTTAGGTGGCAGTGAATTTGGATTTGATGAAAATACTTTCCCGGAAGCAGTCTACCACATGATAAAGAGCCTATATCATATTCATGATTTCCATGAAGATGAGAGTGACTCTTCCCTGAAACCATTTATTAGCCGCAGTGATGTGGATATACACCAACATGATAATGCGGCATTAAACTGGTATTTAGAAGAATATGAGACCTCCGTCCGAAATCTTGTTAAAAAGGCTCAAGCTGTAGTTAGACATGCTGTTGAACTTGAAAAAGAGCATCGTGAGGATGAGATTCGTAAACGATATGAGTCATTCCTTCAGATGTATGTGATGGTTTTGGGATATGATGCCTATGTTAGCTCCTTATACAAATCAATATACAACGGCAAGTGCCATATAGATGGTGAGGATAAGCCTTATAGACGCCGCGCATTTAATATTGAAAATGCGGTAAAGTATTTTAATGTGCTATACTTGTTTTTTGATGCTAAGGTACGTCTTACCAATAATTATTCAATCCTTGAAAAGGCAGAGAAAAATCTTAGGAGTTCTGAGATAAGTATTTTAGAAACACAGAAATCGGCGAAATCTTCAACTAAATGGGCTATCTGAAGTATAGTGTTGAGTATAATCATTGCGATAGGGTCTTTTTGGTATTCTATTCGTGCTACGAATAATTCGTCTGCCGAACTAGAGGCAGTTAAGAATGAGCTGCTCAATACTCTGAAGAATTTAGAGGAAACACAAAAGAAGATTAATGAAGTTATGCCACTTATGACAGATTCATTGAATTATTCTGGCACACCGAAATCAAAAGAACCAGATCGTAGCCAGGCAAAATAAGCGTGGACCTTGAATTTTTGGGATGCAGCACCCGTGCGCACAGAGAGTATCCGCGGGTTGCGCTGTCGCTTAACCACGAGGCTACTATCGTGACGCGCTCTACCGGCGCGTTACCCTGATACACGACATCCCCATCGTACCTACCCAATCCACCTTATCCGCTCAAGTACAGTAAGTTATGACGGAGCGCTGGACAGTATGTTTGCCCAGGTTCTTAAGCGGCTGGAAGCGGAATTTTTGCAAGAGGGGGGATTGAAGGAGAATATGTCGCACAGTCGCCGGAACTACAGAGGGTATTAAGGAAAGGGTGATTATAAGTCATATACTTCTTATAAGTCTTATAGAACAATCAACGCCGGAAGGGTGTTATGGGAATTGAGGGATGTGACTAAGACTGCCGCGTCGGTTTTTGTTTCATCAAGATTTAATCAAAAAAATTACTATTTTTGCAAACGAAAACATCGGCGTATATGAAGACCAAGAAATTTCTTAGTTTTATCGCATTTGCTTTCATAGCTGTTGCCTTGAGCGGTTGCAGCGACGAGAATGACTATTATTATTCCCCACTTATCGGCGACTGGATTTTGGTGGCAGATGATTACGGACCTGTTGGCGATGGTGACCAGAGCATTTTCAGTTTCTATGAGGATGGCACAGGAATCTATACCGAGTATGACTGGGGCAACGAATATGATTACCCAATAACATGGGAGCCGGACGGCAGCTGGCTTTATGTGTCCTTTATGGATAGCGGTGAGCAGTGGACCTACAGATGGGCAATAGCAGGGACAATGTTGTACCTGACTGATGTTGACACCGGTAGCCGCCTCACTTTTGAGATGTATTGACATCGTGCCGCCGTTTCCCGCCGAAAAGGTAGATGAACGAGACCAAGACAGAGAATCCTGAGAAATGGACTGAAATTGAGCTCTTGCCCGAGTGGGACGAGGAGTACTACGATGTGTACACCGCCAAGAAATTTGGCAAGTGGGTCATGCTCAAAACCCTGAAAAGCAAGTATAAGGGTGACCCGCGCTTTTCTGCAATGATAGAAAAGGAATTTGACGTGAGATACAATCTCGCCCATCCTCACATTGTAATGATCAATGATTACGAAGATGTGCCCGGTCTGGGACGGTGCATTATTACCGATGACGTTTATGGTGATTCACTTGCAAAGCTCATACGTGAGAAGAAGGTGACCCCGGCGCATCTCGAAAAGGTGTGCAGCCAGTTGGTGGATGCCCTTGACTACATCCAGCGCAACCATATCGTGCATTTTCCGGTGAGACCTGAAACCATTATTTTTACGGAGAATATCGGGAACCTTAAGCTGATAGATGTTGGTTTCGACCAGAAGGAGCATCTTACTCCTGCGGATGCGGAGGAGGATATATATAATTTCGGCAAGGTGCTTAATGCGGTTCTTGCTGAGTTGCCTGACGCGCCGGCATATCTCAAGAGGATTGCGGCACGGTGCACTGACGCAAATCCCAAAAACCGTTACCGTGCCATCCATGACCTTCGCCTTGACCTTGCGCACCGGTCCAATAACAAGATTTATCTTGCCATAATCATTTTTCTTGTTGTGATGATAGGAATTCTGGTGTGGCTCACTTCATTTGGCGCTCCGGCTCACCATGCGTGTGCTGCTTCGGACGCAATTACAGCTGTTTCAACTAAATTATGGGTATAGAAGTAAAGGTAGTCAAGCCTACCAAAGAGGAACTTAAAAAGTTTGTAGAGTTCGGAATAAGCCTTTACGAAGGCAATGATTGCTATGTGCCGCCGTTGGTGTCGGACGAGATAAAGACCTTGATGCCGGACAAGAATCCTGCGTTTGATTATTGCGACGCATGCTCATTCATGGCGTATAAGGACGGTAAGCCGGCAGGACGCATCACTGCTATAATAAACAATCTCGTGAATGAGCGCACCGGGAAAAAGGAGGCTCGTTTCGGTTTCGTGGAGTTTGTTGATGACGAAGATGTTGTCAATGCCCTTTTCCTCGCTGCTGAAAACTGGTGCCGTGAGCGTGGCATGACCGAGATTATCGGTCCGATGGGTTTCACGGATATGGACCATGAGGGCATGCTTGTGGATGGTTTCGATGAGCTTGGAACGATGGCAACCATATATAACCACGCTTATTATCCAAAGCATGTCGAGAGGCTTGGCTATACTAAGGATACGGACTGGGTGGAATACCGCATGACGGTGCCGGACAAGGTGCCGGACAAGTACCTGCGGATAGCGAATATAGTCAAGAACAAGTATAATTTGCGAAACCTTCATTTCAAGTCGCGCAAGAAACTCAAGGACAAGTACGGGGTAGCTTTGTTTGACCTTATAAATGAGGCATACGACAATCTTTACGGTTATTCACCGCTTTCATCTAAGCAGATTGAGTATTATATAAATGAATACCTTGGAGTGCTGCGCCTCGATTGCATAAGCGTGATTGTGGATGAGAATGATGAATTGGTCGGAGTCGGCATTTCAATGCCTTCTTTTTCCCGCGCACTCCAGAAGTCCAAAGGGAAGCTCCTGCCTTTCGGCTGGGTGCATCTGCTAAAGGCAATGAAAGGCAAGAACGACATTGTGGATCTTATGCTTGTCGCCATCAAACCGGAATACCAGAGCCGTGGCGTAAATGCCCTTCTGTTCTCTGACCTCCTTCCGACATATATAAAGAACGGGTATAAGTGGGCTGAAAGCAATCTTGAGCTTGAGGACAATGCGAGCGTGCAACTCCAGTGGCAGTATTTTGACCGGCGCCTTCACCGCCGCCGCCGTGCTTACCGTAAGCAGCTTTGAATTTGATTGTAACTTTAATAATACCATGTTTATATGAAAAAACGGATTCTCACCTTTGTAATGGCGGGCTTTATGCTGTCAGCCGCAAAAGCTGCCGACAGGTTGCCTAATGTTGTGATGATTGTGGCGGATGACCTGGGCTACGGGGATTTGGAGTGCTACGGAGCAAAAAATGTCACTACTCCTGCTGTAAACCGCCTTGCCCAAAGCGGTACTCGTTTTACTGACGTGCATGCTGTTGCCGCAACGAGCACGCCTTCACGTTATTCCCTTCTGACCGGCGAGTATCCGTGGCGCCGTCCCGGCACTGATGTTGCTCCTGGTGACGCCGGGATGATTATACGTCCGGAGCAGTTTACGATTGCTGATATGTTCCGCAGCAACGGTTATGCCACTGCCGCAATAGGCAAATGGCATCTGGGGCTCGGTGACAAAACCGGTACACAGGATTGGAATGCGCCTCTTGCGGCAAGTCCTGCAGATTTGGGCTTTGATTACCATTATATAATGGCTGCGACTTCTGACCGTGTGCCTTGTGTGTTCATTGAGCAGGGTTTTGTTGCGAATTATGACCCGAGTGATTCGATATTTGTAAGCTACAGAAAGAATTTTGACGGTGAGCCGACAGGAAAGGATAATCCTGAGAAACTTTATAACCTGAAGCACAGCCACGGGCATGACATGAGCATTGTCAATGGTATCGGTCGCATTGGCTTTATGAAAGGTGGTGGCAAGGCATTGTGGAAAGATGAAAATATTGCCGATTCAATTACTGCAAAGGCAGTTGATTTCATAGAAAGCCATAAGGATGAGCCATTCTTCATGTATTTTGCAACAAATGACGTGCATGTGCCTCGTTTCCCTCACGACCGCTTCCGTGGAAAAAATCCGATGGGTCTTCGCGGTGATGCTATAGTTCAATTCGACTGGTCGGTTGAGCAGATAATGAAAGCGCTTGAGGAAGCCGGAGTCGCTGATAATACTATTGTTATCCTTACAAGCGACAATGGTCCGGTTGTTGATGACGGTTATGATGACAAGGCAGAGGAACTTCTGAATGGTCATAGCCCTGCGGGTCCATTCCGTGGCAATAAGTACAGCTCTTTTGAAGGAGGTACAGCAGTGCCATTTATCGTTAGTTGGCCCGGTCATGTGGCAGCAGGTGAGGAGAGTGACGCGCTTGTGAGCCAGATTGACCTTATGCGCAGCCTCGGATCGCTTTTCAATGCGCGGTTGCCTAAGGAGAGCGCTTGTGATAGTGAGGACCATCTGTCAACTATCCTTGGGCAGGATAGAAATTCAAGGGAATATGTTACAGAGATGTCTAATACACATGTCCTTTCGGTCCGCTCAGGCAAATGGAAATATATTGAACCGTCCGATGGACCTGCGATGATTCAATGGGGACCGAAAATCGAGACTGGAAATCTTCCCGAGCCTCAGCTATATGACATGTCAGTTGATAAGGGTGAGAGGGTAAATGTTGCCTCACAGCATCCTGATGTTGTAGCTCAGATGCAGAAATATATTGAGGCGGCACGTGCTAAGAAGTGATTCGGCTTATATTATTAAGGTGTATTACTGTAAACCACCTTATTTTGGCGCCTCAAATGTTAAATCTTTAAAATTCGCGGTATAAAATTTGGTGGTGGATTAAAAAGTGTCTACCTTTGCACTCGCTTTTGAGAGGGGCACTTCCGCGGAGGCGGGGCGCTGGAAGCCGCAAGGCTTCGCCCAGAAGCAAAAACAAAAAAATCTGAAAAAGTTTGGTGGTTTCAAAAATCCTCCTTAACTTTGCAGAACATTTCGCCTGGATGGGGCGCGAGCCCTCCGGCGCAGAGAGAACATTGAAATATTTACAATAGACGAAGTAGTACAAGAGAACTAAGGGACGGCAACAGTATGGTTGCCGTATGAAGTCTCTGTCAATTCTACAGCCAAGCGTTTTCTTTAAACGAAGCCGGGCCTGCGGTTGACCCTCCGTTGCATCAGAGTGCTGTGCGCAAGC
>DAAJ01000098.1:4620-4793 GCA_001701115.1 Bacteroidales bacterium GP2 | reverse complement strand
CGCGGAATTTTGCATACGATATAGTCAAGTGCCGGTTCAAAGAACGCGCTGGTCTCTTTTGTAACACTGTTTTTCAAATCGAAAAGCCCGTAGCCAAGCCCGAGTTTTGCAGCTACAAAGGCGAGAGGATAGCCAGTTGCTTTTGACGCCAGCGCCGATGAACGGCTGAGACG
>DAAJ01000098.1:0-4609 GCA_001701115.1 Bacteroidales bacterium GP2 | reverse complement strand
GTGTACGCCGCGAAATAGGCTCATCTCGAATGCATATTGCACATTGCATTCTCCCACAATGCCGATGTGGCGTATAATCTTGATTGCAAGCTTGCGCAGGTAATGGTAGTCTTCGTTTGAAAGGGTCTGCGAAGGCGCAACAACTATGCTTTCACCGGTATGTATGCCAAGCGGGTCGAAGTTTTCCATGTTGCACACTGTTATACAGTTGTCAAACCGGTCGCGCACAACCTCGTATTCAACTTCTTTCCAACCCTTGAGTGATTTTTCAACCAGCACCTGCGGAGAGAAAGAGAGCGCTTTTTCAGTCAAGGCAACAAGCTCTTCCTCATTGTCGCAGAATCCGCTGCCAAGTCCTCCGAGTGCGTATGCGGCTCTAACAATCACCGGGTATCCGAGGCGAGATGCAGCTTCAAGCGCATCCTCGACAGTGCTGACCGCTTCGCTCTTGATGGTTTTTATGTCTATTTCGTCGAGTTTCTTTACAAACAGCTCGCGGTCCTCGGTATCCATAATCGCCTGTACCGGCGTGCCGAGAACTTTCACTCCATATTTTTCGAGCACTCCGCTCTGGTAAAGCTCAACGCCGCAGTTCAGGGCTGTCTGTCCTCCGAATGCCAGCAGAATGCCGTCCGGTTTCTCACGCGCAATTACTTTTTCAACAAAGTAGGGTGTTACCGGCAGGAAGTATATTTTGTCGGCAAATCCGTCTGATGTCTGCACAGTAGCGATGTTGGGGTTGATAAGGACAGTTGAAATGCCCTCCTCCTTCATTGCCTTGAGTGCCTGGGAGCCGGAATAGTCAAACTCTCCCGCCTCTCCGATTTTGAGTGCGCCGCTGCCAAGAAGCAGCACTTTCTTGATTTCAGGATTTATTTTTGTTGTCATAGGTGTAGCTGTTGAGGTGGTTTAGAGTAAGCTGATGAACTCATCGAAAATAAATTCAGTGTCCTTGGGACCGCTGCTTGCTTCCGGGTGGAACTGGGCTGAGAAGAAAGGCTTTGTTTTATGCCTGATACCCTCGTTTGTGCCGTCATTCATGTTGACAAACATCGGTTCCCACTCCTCCGGCAGAGTAGATGAGTCAACGGCATAACCGTGGTTTTGCGAAGTGACATAGCAACTGTCCGTGCCAACTCTTCTCACCGGTTGGTTGTGGCTGCGGTGCCCGTATTTCAATTTGTATGTCTTGGCGCCTGCCGCCTTGCTCAGAAGTTGGTTGCCCATGCAAATTCCGCATATTGGTTTCCCTTTTTCCATAGCTTTGCGGATGTTTTCCACAGTCTTGTCCGCCATGTCGGGATTGCCGGGTCCGTTTGAAATAAACAGCCCGTCGTAGTCAATGGTATTGAAATCGTAATCCCAAGGCACGAGGATGACTTTTACCCCTCTGCGGGTAAGGCATCGAATGATATTGTGCTTCACTCCACAGTCCACCAGTACCACGGTTTTTTCTCCGTCACCATGCACATGCACTTTGTCTGTGCTGACTTTTGCAACAAGATTTTCTTTGTTGGGGTCGTAGAAGTCGATATCCTCACTGCCGTCAACAATTATTTTACCCAGCATAGAGCCTTTTTCGCGCAAATGTTTTGTAAGCGCCCTGGTGTCTATGCCATAGATTCCGGGAATCTTCTCCTCCTTCAGCCATTGCGAAAGAGAGCGGTCTGCCTGCCAGTGGGAGTGAGAGTGGCTGTAGTCCTGCGCTATGATTGCGCGAGCATGGATGTGATCACTCTCGTAGTACTCACTCACCTCATCTTTCTCACGTCTGGGTGGAACTCCGTAATTGCCTAAAAGCGGGTATGTTGTGACAAGAATTTGCCCTTCATAGGATGGGTCGGTGAGGCTTTCCGGGTAGCCGGTCATAGCGGTGTTAAAAACTACCTCGCCGGATGTAGAGGCTTCGTATCCAAAAGATTTGCCTTCAAATCGAGTGCCATCTTCAAGTATGAGGGTGGCGCGTTTTGTATTTTGCATTCGATAGAATTGAGATGTTATTTCTTTTGGTCTCCAGGATTTCTATCGTGAAAACCGTGCAAAGTTAAACAAAAATCCACTAAATCGTGTCAGGGACAAAAAAAATCATAGCCAGAGCTTGTGCAGTGGCTATATCTGTTTCCCTGATGAGCCTATCGTTGCCACAAGGAATTCCATCAAGCACGAAATGCAGAGGCAGCCTGGACCTCGCTGAAGATGGGGTGCATGACAGTTCTGGTGCCTCTATGTAAAATTATAAATGGCATGAGTTTACATCAGCTTAGCTATTAGCTACTTACAATTTGCCGCAAAATATGGGAGTTTTTGTTTGCATGTGAAAGTCCGAAATGCTAATTTTGCAGCATATCAGATAATTGCATGTCAGTTTTCTATCAGGCATCTAATATATAGTACAAATGAACAATCAGATTAGAAACATATTTAACAGCCTTGTATGTGAAGTGTCAATTGCCATCATAATTGGGTGCATGATCATAACAAGTCTTTCCATAGAGCCTAATGGCGAATTAAATGGCGTTGCCCTATTGTCAAGCATATTTGGCGCCCTTGTCTTACTCGGTTTGTTGACGTGGGCAACCATAAAGTTGACATCCAAAAGAGAAGTCAAAGAAATGCCAATAAAATCCCGTATAGTCATCGAGTCTATTAGCCGGCTCTTGTTTATGTATTGGCTCTATATAACTGTCGGAGCGTTGCCTGCAATCATTTGGGCGGTATTTATATTATGGGATGGCATAAAGAGCATTAGAAAAATTGCTTTGTAACCTCAAACTTTGTTTTTTCGTATCACAAAAAAGATATATCAAGCAATCCCTTCGAGGATTCATTCACTATAGTCGGGCTAATTTGCTATGTAATTGTATCCATGATACGGTGATAATGATTTTTTTGAGCTACAAGAGGCTGATTATTAGAAAAATGATTAATTTTGTGGTTGGATTGATGTAAGTCACTCCATAACACATAAATAATAAAAGAAGCGTTATGCTCATCACTTGTGAATGGAAACCTGAGAAACTTTCATTGGTGTACAAGGATAGCATAGTGGTTCTCACGCATATGCGTGAGTCTACTTTGTTACATCTGTACACAAGGCTTTCTCAGGGCCTCCATTCAAAGACGTGGCATAGTTGGCTCACGTTTTAAAATTATGAATACAAAGAAAATAGACGACTTTTTCATACCGGACAATGAGGTAAAACTGCCGGAAGAGATTGATTACAGCCGAGTTTATGAGTATATATCTTCGGCGGAAGCATTCTCACGGTCTACTTACCAGAGTGTGTATATAATCGACTATTTCAAACAGAACTTTCTGTATGTTTCGCCTAACCCGATGTTTTTGTGCGGTCTATCACCGGAACAGATGCAAGAACTCGGTTATCGCTTTTACCTTAAATATGTGCCTGAAGATGAGCAGTCTTTATTGTTGGAGATAAATAAAGCCGGATTCTCATTGTATAACCGTATCCCGGCAGGAGAGCGGAGCAAGTGGTATATATCATACGACTTCCACATCTTAAATAAGGGCAGGAAAATTCTTGTCAACCATAAACTTACCCCTCTTGTGCTCACTTCTGACGGGCGTATCTGGCTTGCCCTTTGTGTCGTGTCAGTTTCTACCCACACTACACCCGGACACATCGAGATGCATTGTGCCGGTTCGCCTGACTTCTATGAATATAATATTGTGACGCAACGCTGGGACAAGAGGAGCATTCCAACTCTGACAGAGGGTGAAAAGTCAGTTATAACGCTTTCAATCCAAGGTTTAACAATGTTAGAGATAGCAGATAAAATGTGCCTGTCGCCTGATACTATCAAGAAATACCGGAAACAGATATTTGAGAAACTTGGCGTGCGCAACATCTCGGAGGCTATCGTAGCGGCAACTAACAGCAAGCAGTTGTAATCAAAATATGAGTTTCCATATTCTCCACTAAATAAAATCGTGGATAACTCTTTACACTCCTGCCAACTGCTATGTTCGCAGCTATCTTTGCACACAGTAATGCCGCTGTTCTCTGCGCCGCCGTGCTTGTGGTTCCCTCTTTTATAGCGGGTATGGCTTCCATTAGCCAGTCACATCCCTCAATATTCCAGAATGCACAATAGCCTGCCATGTACTCTGCCACCCACAATCGTATATTATGTCTGGATAGAAATTCCCGGTGAGAATCAGGTAACAGGACAATTGCTCCGGCACCTTGTATAAAATCAAAGGGGTATATTACAGGTACTTTTAAAGTTTCCTTGGAATTATCTGCTTCAAATCCCGTGGATTCGATTATTATCCCTGAATTTGGAGCCGGCAGGATTGCGCTATCTTCTACACTTATAATTTCGTTGAAACCAAGTTGCATCAGTTCCATCCTGACTTGGTTAATGAACTCACTTGTGCCGATAATCATTATCCGGCATGCTTGTATAAGCTGTTTTTCTTCGTTTGTCATACTTGTTTTTATGTACACTACAAAATTAGATTAGCTCCAGCCCCTGTGCCATACCCAAATGGGTATGTTTTGGTTTCCAGAGGCAATAGTACCCGTTTGGGTATGGATAAGGATTTTTCACGGTCGTAATTTTGCATCAGAAATCAATAAAACAA
>DAAJ01000048.1 GCA_001701115.1 Bacteroidales bacterium GP2 | reverse complement strand
AAGAATAAGACATTGCATACCGCCCAGTCACCGCATTTACTTTTTAAATGTTAGGAGAATGGCTATTATTTCACACTTTCCGCAACTCAATTAAGTTTGTAGAGTTCACCTTTATCATTTCCCCTCTTTCTGAGTATCTAATTCAATGCTGACATTACTTTAAGTTCCCATATCTAGGGCTGAGTTAAAATTACAGATGAGATCTTATATAGCCTATTTATATTTATTACTGTCCGCTAAAAAAAAATTTGAGCGGACAGTAATAATTGTGATTTGGTGTGTGATCTTGGCCGCCTTTGGTACATGCAAATGTTATTGGAGCATTTATCTGTTTTCATTTATCTGTTTGCTTTTTAATGTTTATACAAAACTTCTCGGATAACCAAGATATGTTTTCCTTTTGGCGTAAGGATGATGCAAAAAAATGAAAAGAGAGAAAACCCATCAGCCCCATAGATTCTGTTATGATGCTTCCTGTCGATAAGTAATGATGTTTGGACCTTTGAAAAACGATTTATTTAATCGCATATAGGGTATAGACTCAATTGTTATATGGGAATTATGGTATTTAATTCGTCAATTAAAGTCTTGTGAGATGTGACAACATATGCAGATCCAATTATTGCCGCTTTATCTTTCGATAGAATTTCTACAATATGTTCGCCTATTTTAACTGAAGCATAATAAGAACCGTTAGAATTTTGATATATGCTATCTGCAAGTATGGTTGTGTATATTGTGTTTTTTAATTCTTTTGGAAAAGCAAGAGAATATAGCCGAACTTCGGCGCCGCCTTTTGAGAGAACGGAGGTTGCCGTAGCGTTGGATAAAGAAACTTTTATTGAGGGTTTGGAACCTTCTTGTTCCCATGTGACACTAAATTTATATTCTTCGGTTATAGGAATCTTTACGAGGAATACAATAGAGATGAATATACCGGTTATGAATATCATAATAATTAAGCCCCAACGTTGGATTGCGGGTGGAATACGATTCATCACTTCCTGGACTTCTTCACTGCGGAGCTCAATATTGTTATTTAATGGCATTGCTTATTGTTCTAATTGGTTTATTACAAGATTATAGTATTTACCTTTCTCGGCAAGCAGCTGCTCATGTGTACCTTGCTCGGCAATGTGTCCGTGGTCAAGGACTATGATGTTATCGGCGTTACGAACCGTGCTTAATCGGTGAGCGACTATCACAACTGTCTTACCTTTATAAAACATATTTAGTGATTGCATTATAGCTCGTTCATTATTCGCATCCAGGGCATTTGTAGCCTCATCAAAAAATATGTAGTCGGGATTTTTGTATACTACACGGGCAATGAGCATACGTTGGCGTTGCCCCTGACTGATGCCGTTGCCCTCCATACCTATTTTCGTATTATATCCGAGTGGTAGTTCATCTATGAATTCGCTTATATTGGCCACATTAACCGCTTCTCTGAGTCGGGATGTGTCTGGCGTATCTGCCGATACCGCTATATTAGCAGCTATGGAGTCAGAGAAAATAAATCCGTCCTGCATCACGGCTCCGGTATGTGTTCTCCATACATGAGGATTAATATTTGCCAGCGGAATCCCTCCGACAAGAATCTCGCCTTTGACCGGGCTGTAGAAGCCGAGCATCAGTTTGACAAGTGTCGTTTTGCCACCGCCACTTGCTCCGACAATAGCAGTTACTTTACCAGCTGGTATAGTAATGTTGAGATTTGAAATAACATAGTCGCGCTCAGCTCCATCGTAGCTAAAATAAACATTTCGGAATTCAATGTCGCGTATTTCAGGTAAACTCTGACACTTTTCATGAAGATTTATTTCCTCATCATCTTTTTGATGGATTTCGTTTAGTCGCTCAAGGCTTATCTTGGCATCCTGCCACTGGCGGATAAACCCTATGAGGGAGTTGACCGGACCATTTAGCGCGCCGACAATATATGTAAGCGACACCATCATGCCGAGGGTCATATTGCCCTCAACGACTCCTTTGGCAGCAATGAAAGATATGATTATGTTTGTCATTTGGTTGAAAAACACCGACCCTACCTGCTGAATCTGCCCAAGCGCCTGACCTTTGACGCTGATTTTGAACAGTTTCACCTGAATGCGCTCCCACTGCCAGCGTTTCTGCCGCTCGCAGTTGTTGAGCTTTATTTCCTGCATTCCGGTAATCATCTGGATAAGTGTGCTCTGCTCGCCCGATGCCTGGGCGAAGCGGCGTATGTCGAGCTCGCGGCGATATTTGAGGAACATTGAAATCCACCCCACATAAAGTGAGTTTCCTACAAGAAATATCAGCAATATGAGCGGATTATAAACGGCGAGCACTACACTGAATATGAAGAAACTGACGAAAGAGAACAGTGTGTTGAGCGACGAGCCTGTGAGAAACGACTCGATGCGGCTATGGTCGCCTATGCGCTGCATAATGTCGCCTATATTCTTGGCATCAAAGAAGTTGAGTGGTAGTTTCATCAGCTTGATGAGGAAGTCGGAGATGAGCGCGATGTTTATGCGTGCGTTGACATGGAGCAGAATCCAGCTGCGGATAAACTCCACTGCCAGCTGTGATACCGACACAATTAGCTGCGCCGCAAGTATGAGCATGATGAAGTTTAGGCTACTATTTCGGATACCTACATCTACTAACGCCTGCGTCAAAAAGGGGAATATGAGTTGCAACACGCTTGTTACCATTAAGCCGGCAAACAGCTGGACTATCTCCTTTCGGTAGGGGCGCAGATATTTCATGAAAAAGGCGAGGGAGCGTCGTTTCTTAGCTCTTTCATCAGCCTTATCGTAAAAAGATGGCGTTGTTTCAAGTGCAAGTGCGGCCCCACGATCCTCACCTCCAACTTTAGTTGACAGCCAGCAATGGCGCATCTCAACGTCCGTATATGTTATCTTTTTGGAGGCTGGGTCGGCAATATAGTATCTGTGTCCTCCACGTATACGCTTTATGTTGTAGCAAACAACAAAATGGTTTTGATTCCAATGTAGTATACAAGGAAGCGGCATGTCGTTTATCAGCTGCTTCATCGATATGCGCACTCCCATAGTCTTGAATCCTATGGACTCAGCCGCATCGCTGATGCCGAGCATCGATACTCCTGCACGTGTAATAAAGGAGCGCTTGCGCAACGTTTCCAATGAATACTCCTTGCCGTAATAAGAGGCAATCATTCGTAGGCATGATGGACCGCAGTCCATCGCATCAAGTTGTCTGTAGTGAGGGAATCTTTTCATGGCATAGCAGTCGAGCTTCTAATAAAATGATTTATAGCCATGCAATGCCCCCGCATAAATTGACAAATCAAATTGGTGTCATCATTTTTATTAGCTAATAAGTTTTGAATAATGGCGTAAAATACAATGAATCTCATTTGAAGGAATGGAAAAATTTTCAAAATAGATTCATAACAATCCCCCTTAGAAATCAACATTACTTCATGCCATAAGCTCCGGGTTATATGTCCTAAGGAGATAATCCTTTCGACCGTTTTCTTGGTGGACATGATAGACCCAGGTCTATTTATGCGGTAGAAGTAATGATTCTCATTAGTAACTACAACATCAGTCGCACGTATGAGTACTTGAGGTGTCCATAATTCATCCTCATGTAGTATACCAATCGTGAAAGTTAATCCAAACCTTGTCAGCAAGTCTCTTTTTACCAAATAGTTAAAGACCATTGGGACATAGGATGATGATAGATACATATTGTGGAGGAAATCAATGCCGGTGCTATAGACGGCGGGAATGAGAGATTGTCCCCATTTTTTCATCGTTGAATCCTCATTGACACAAGTAACACATCCGGTAACGACATCTGCATTATGCTTTTTGGCTGCATTTAGCATCCTTTGAACAGACTTGCTATCTATGTAGTCATCACTATCAATAAAAAGAACATACTTGCCACGTGCACTCTTTAGACCTATGTTTCGGGAGGCAGAAAGACCCATATTCTTTTGCCGTATGACTTTGATGCGATTGTCAGAGCCGGCGTATTCATCTAATATTTTGGGTGATTCATCCGTGGATCCGTCATCAATGAATATAAATTCTACATTATTGCCCGCATGGGAGAGCAATGAGTCGGCGCATCCTTTTAACCAAACTGCGGTATTATACACCGGAACAATATATGAGAGGATTGGAACGCCCATATTAAACTGGCAGATATTTAACATTGATTCCAAGTCCGCTAGCCACGGCATTCATTACTTTGGATTCAGTAGATACAGTATCCAAAAGAATTATTTCAGAGGGAGAAACAATCGAAAGAAGCCATGACAAAGCATTCGCGGTTTCGAAAATAACAGGAAAGCAACGCATCAGATAAGTATTAGTATGTATGATTATATCCGTTTTCTCTATCCTTAGAAAATAAAAATTTTCTGGTGATGAGATGTTCTCTGGAATATCATTCTGCGATATAATCAAAACAGTGCTATTAAGATTCGCTAATTCATGGCGGAGATAAGTTATAGTTGTTGGGTCATTTACATAGACTATCAAACTATCCTTGTACTCGCATAAGACATCATCCCATGGATGTGTCTGTATCCCTCCTCCGGACGCAATATTATCTGATTCTAAAGGCTGAAGTATATCCAAAAATCGGAGAAACATATTGGTATCGATCTTACGCCATGCAAAATCATTGTGAGGCAAGTCGCTGTAGCTATGAGATTCCCAAGTTTTTTGTGTGATATAAGAAGCTACGACACTTGTCAAGTCTATATTGCCAAGCATCATCCAGTCCCGATTCGCCTTGATAAAATCAGAGAGGATGCGAGACCATAATTCTTCATGTTCAATTTCAGAGGGTATCATAATTCCACAAAATTAGCATAAATATTTACAATGTCCAATAGGGTGGCTAAAATCCTCCTAAATTACGTGCAAATGCTTGATTAGAAAAAGGTGAGAGTACGAAAACCTCATACCGATATAGGGGGCGTTGTAGTTTTCCAAAAAGCGGATTTTGGTAGGTGACAAGCTAAAGACGCACCGCGCCTTTCAACTTGGGGTAGGTCGCTCACACATAGGAGCTTGTAGCTTTATGCAACAGCTTCTTCACAGTACCTCTCTTTATCGGTCAGTATTATCTTGGCTTCTTCTTCCGTTGGTTCTATTGTATAGCCTCGGTCTCTACCTCGGTGCTGTCGGAGTAGTATCTTCCATGGTCAGTTCAGTTTCAGGCACGATTTCATCTAGAGGTGTGACCTAGGCTTCTGGCTAGGTTGCTTCGGGTTTGGTGTCTTTGGCAAGTAGAGCCTTGCGTTCCTCTTTGCGTCGGTGTCGCTTCTCGTAAATCTCGTTATACTCGGCTTAGAGGAAGGTGAGTTCTTCCGACATGTGCTTTTTGGCGAATGGGAGTAGGAGGTCCGCACTACACACCGTAACTTCGTATCGAAAAATCCGAGGGTACAGAGGTCATTGTTCGTCAGGAAAGATTAAGCTATATCTATTATGATAGCGGTGTAGTTAAGCGGTGCGATTTAGGCATTTCAATACATTGCCAAAACATTGAATATATAAAGCTTTTTCATTAATTTT
>DAAJ01000066.1 GCA_001701115.1 Bacteroidales bacterium GP2 | reverse complement strand
AAATTATGGATTGAGGGATGAAATGCGAACTTATTTAAGGTTGATTTTGTTAAATTTGCAAAGCGGTTCGGTGTATCTGCATCTGCCGCTCACGTTTTAACGCATTATTTATTATGATAGGTATTGATAAATTCCTGCATTCCGGGCGCATTATCATGGCGGCGGTGATGCTTTTGGGCGGTATGGCCGCCTCTGGCGAGGAGATTGTAAGCCTTGATTCCTGCCGCAATATGGCATTGCGTAGCAACAAACGCATGCTTATAGGCAATGAGAGCGTCAAGCAGGCTCATTACCAGAATCGTGAGGCATTTGCCGCTTATCTCCCGGCATTGGATTTTACCGGCGGATACATGTATAACCAAAAGAATCTTTCAGTATTCTCAAAGGACCAGCTCTTGCCAACCAAAACATTTAACCTTGAGAAGCAGGACTATGAGTTTAATCTGGTGAAAAATCCTATGACCGGCGAACCGGTTAAAGGTCCTGACGGGCAATATATTCCGGAAACGGTTGCCCTAATCCCAAAGGATGCGATGACATTCAATATCCATAATGTTTTTTTCGGTGCAGTTACCCTTACCCAGCCTGTGTTTATGGGTGGCAAGATCGTGGCAATGAACAAGATTACCAAATTTGCTGAGAATCTTGCGAAGGAGATGCGTAGCAATGAGGCGGAAAACATTATTTATGCTGCTGATGCAGCATACTGGCAGGTGGTGTCCCTCAAGGCAAAAAAGAAACTTGCCGATTCATACGTGAATCTTCTTGATACTCTGCACAGCAACGTTAATGCTATGGTAGAGCAGGGGGTAGCCACCAAAAGTGATTTGCTTACGGTAGAGGTAAAACTCAACCAGGCACAGGTAGACCAGACTAAGGTGGACAATGGTCTTGTGCTTTCCCGTATGGCACTCGCCCAGGTGTGCGGTCTTCCGGTTGATACACAGATGCAGCTTGAAGATGAGGATTGCAGCATGGAATCAATAAAGAACACCACTCCTCCGGCAAGCAGCTATGACATGGAGGATGTGTTCGCACGTCGTCCTGATTTGCGTGCACTTGCTCTTGGTGTTAAAATTTATGAGCAGAAAGCGAATGTTGAGCGTGCGTCAATGATGCCTAACCTCGCCGTTATCGGTTCATATTCTTTCAGCAATCCCAACATGTTCAATGGTTTCAGCCGTAAGTTTGACGGAGGTTTCAATGTTGGGGCTATGCTCACCGTCCCTCTGTGGCACTGGGGTGGCAACTATAATAAATACCGTGCGGCAAAGGCTCAGACAAAAATAGCACAGCTTGAGCTTGAGGATGCACGCGAAATGGTGCAGCTTCAGGTAAGACAAAGTTCTTTCAAGGCTCAGGAAGCTGTCAAGACCTTCAACATGACTGAGACAAATCTCAGCAAGGCAAATGAAAATCTCCGGCAGGCGAATCTTGGATTCCGTGAAGGAGTCATGACTGTAGACAATGTAATGGAGGCGCAAACCGCATGGCTCAAAGCTAACTCCGAAAATATAGATGCAATGATTGACGTGCATCTGTGCGATGTGTACCTGTCCAAGGCACTCGGCACGCTTGTCACACCTGATTTTAATTCTGAAAAATAAAACAAACGCGTTATGGCAGATATGTATAATAGCAGCAATGCAGAGAAACGGGAGTCAAAGACCATAATGGTTGCTCTCGTGGGTGTAGTGGTGGCAACATTGGCTCTCGCCATCATTGGATTTTGTTTCCTTAATGAGCCCGATGAGATAATAGAAGGTCAGGCAGACGCGACCTCGGTGCGTGTTAGCGGAAAGTTGCCAGGCAGGGTGGTTGACTTTTATGTCAGCGAGGGCGACATGGTCAAAGCGGGCGATACCCTGGTGCATATCCATTCTTCACTCGCAGAGGCTAAACTGATGCAGGCGGAAGCTATGGAAAATGCAGCGGCGGCGCAGAATAAAAAGATTGATGCAGGAACCCGTTCACAGATTGTGGCTACAGCACGTCAGATGGTTGCACAGGCACAGGCGGCGGTAACCATTACGCAAAAGACCTATGACCGCATGGAGGCACTGTACAAGCAGAATGTTGTAAGCGCGCAGAAGCGTGATGAAGCTAAGGCTGCCTATGATGCTGCTGTTGCCTCAAAGAAAGCTGCTGAGAGCCAGTTGAGCCTTGCACTTGCCGGCGCGCAGAAAGAGGATAAGGAGAGCGCTGCAGCAATGGTGAATGTTGCTAAAGGCGGGGTTGCCGAAGTGGAAAGCTTGCTTGAAGACCAATATCTCACTGCTCCATGTGATGGTCAGATTGACCAGATTTATCCCGAGGTAGGCGAACTTGTGAGCCTTGGCGCACCAATTATGAGCGTCTTGAAGGTCACTGACAAATGGGTTGTTTTCAATGTGCGTGAAACTCTGCTCAATGACATGCAGCTTGGTGACTCAATTACAGTGATGATTCCGGCACTTGACATGAAGGAAACAAAAGCACGCATATATTATGTGCGCGATCTCGGCAGCTATGCTACATGGAGAGCTACAAAAGCTACCGGTGACTGGGACAGCCGCACTTTTGAAGTGAAAGCGCGTCCGATGGAGGATATTCCCGCCCTCCGTCCGGGAATGACTGTAATTTACAAGAAGTAATCACTTATCTTTAACAGGAAATGTTCAAGGTATTCTGGCAATCGCTGAACTATGGATGGCGCAAGTTGTGCTCCCGGCGGGTATATCTCGTCTGCTGTACCCTTGTGCCCCTGCTGTTCGCGTTCTTCTTTATGGATCTGATGAAGGAGGGATTGCCGCTAAAGGTGCCTGTGTCAATAGTCGACCTGGACCGTTCCAACCTCTCAAGAAGAGTTATACGCAATCTCGGTTCAACAGAACTTATTGATGTGGCTCATGCGGACGAAAGTTATGCGGACGCCCTTGCGAGATTGCGCAAAGGTGAGACTTTCGGATTCTTCATTATTCCCAGAGGCTTCCAGAAAGATGCTATCTCAGGAGCAGGCACAACTATCACTTATTATAGCGACATGACTGTGTTTGTGCCCGGCTCCCTTGCCTACAAGGGATTTAAGACAGCGGCAGTCACAACTGCGGGAGGAGTGGTGCAGACCACTCTCGTAAGCACCGGTGTGAATGAAAGTGTGGCAGGTACTCTGCTGCAACCTGTGGTGATAGCTGAACAGGCTATTGGCAACCCTTGGCTGAATTATTCGATTTACCTTTGCAACTCGTTCATACCCGGAGTTGTGGCACTTATGGTAATGCTTATGGCGTGCTACACCATTTGTGAAGAGATAAAGCGAGGCACATCTATCGAGTGGCTCAGGGTAAGCGGGAATTCAATTGTATGTGCTGTGCTTGGCAAACTTATTCCACAGGCAGTTGTATTCAGTATCATTGGTGTGGGACTACAGGCGGTGATGTACACAATGGTTCATTTCCCGATGAACTGTCCTGCATGGCACATGATTCTTGCTATGGTTCTGCTTGTAATCGGCAGCCAGGGATTTGCACTTGTGCTTGTGTGCGCGATACCAAACCTGCGTCTGAGCATGAGCCTCGCATCTCTCACAGGCATACTCGCCTTTTCAATTGCCGCATACTCTTTCCCGGTCTTGCAACCGATTTAAACCAACCTANNACATTCCCGGTACAGAGCATGTATGGAGCAATCGGAATATTCAGTTATATTCTCCCTCCGCGATACTATTTTTTGATTTATGGTGACCAGGCGCTTAACGGCATACCATTGTACTACTCAAGATGGTATTACATAGCGTTGATGATATTCCCACTGGCAGGAATGCTGGGGCTCGGACGCTTGAAAAAGCATTGCCTGAATCCGGTATATGTGCCTTAAAGTATATTATTGTATAGATTATGAACTCTGGAAACGGCATATTAGGTTGGTTTAAATCGGTTGCAAGAGTCTGGGCGCGTGAGTTCAGGCTGGTGTTTGGCGATATGGGAGTATTGATATTCTTCTTCGTCCTTCCACTTGGCTACCCTGTTATTTATACATTGATTTATAATACAGAGGTTATCCGTGATTTGCCGATAGCGGTTGTCGACCATAGCCGTAGCCCTGAAAGCCGCGAACTGGTGCGAATGATTGACGCAACCTCGGCACTTGAAGTGTACCAGTATTGTCCCGATATACCTTCCGCGCGTAAGTTAAGCAATGAAAAGAAGGTGTTTGGCGTGTTGGAGATTCCTGCGGACTATGCGAAGAAAATAGGTCGCGGAGAGCAGACACAGGTAACTTATTTCGCTGATATGAGCCTGCTGCTGCGATACAGGGCAGCTCTTGGTGCGCTGACAGATGTGCAGCTTAGCCTTGGTGAAAAAATCCGTGGTGATGTGATGAACGACCTCGGTCTTGTAGTCCAGAGTTTCGATGGGAATACTATCAGCAGTGATGCGGTTTTCACCGGTGACCCCACGCAAGGTTTCGCATCCTTCATCATTCCGGGAATCATCATTCTCATATTGCAGCAGAGCATGATACTCGGCATAACCATGATTGCCGGAGGAGTTAGTGAAAGGCGCCGCCGTAACAACGGTTACGATCCGATGAGTGTTGATGCACCTGCGGGAGCAACCATTATAGGTAAAACCTTATGTTATCTGGTTTGCTATATTCCCATGGCACTATATATTCTCCATATCATTCCGCTTATGTTCTCTTTGCCTCATGTGGGCAATGTATGGCACTGTTTCATGTTCATTCTCCCTCTTCTGCTCGCAAGCTCCATGCTGGGACAATTTATCGGAGTGTTTGTTACCGAGCGTGAGAGTTCCATGCTTGTGGTGGTGTTTACATCCGTTGTATTCCTCTTCCTTAGCGGACTTACCTGGCCGCGCTATGCAATGAGTCCTTTCTGGACTCTTGTAAGCGATGCGATTCCCGCGACATGGGGCGTAGAGGGATTCATTAGGATGAACAGCAACGGAGCGGTTCTTGCAGAGGAGGCACACCCATATATGATGCTTTGGCTTCTGACAGGAATATATTTTGTTGTAGCGTATGTAATGCGTAGGATAGGTTTCGGTAAAAGAAGAAGTGAAACTTATAGCGGAGTATCCAAAATCTGATTGCTTTTTTGGATTCTCCAATATATTGTGACTAACTTTGCATCATTATGGAGAAAAAGGTATCGGCGCGTAATGCGCATGGGTGCGCGGAGAGAGTCACAGCTGTGGTGAACCAGCTTGTGGATGAACGTTGCACGCGTCTGCCACATGAAGGACGAAACGGGGGAGCTCCTCTCCCAAGCCATGATGAGGTAGGAAAGATTATTTCTTTGAGCCGCCGCCTTGTGTTTCCAGGTTTTTTCGGGGCTTCAGGCATTTCTTACCATAATCTGCAGTATTATACCGGTATTGCCGTTGAGGAACTATATAATTGCCTAAGGATTCAGATAGCAGCAGGACTTGCGTTTGGCGAACAAGGAAAGGAGAGCATCAAGGATGATGCAAAAAACATGGCTCTTGATTTCATAGAGCGGCTTCCTGAACTCCGCAGGGTGCTTTTTTCTGATGCACAAGCAACATTTGTAGGTGACCCGGCAGCCCCTTCGGTGGATGAGGTGATTTTCTGTTATCCAGGTGTGAGGGCAACAGTCAACTATCGCATAGCCCATATATTGTATGAACTCGGTGTGCCTGTTATACCGAGGATGATTAGTGAACAGGCTCACCGTGACACAGGAATAGACATTCATCCCGGTGCATCAATCGGCGAAAGTTTTGTTATAGACCATGGCACCGGCGTAGTGGTGGGCGCAACAGCAATTATTGGAAACAATGTCAAGCTATATCAGGGTGTGACACTCGGTGCAAAGAGTTTTGCACGTGATGAAAACAATAATCCGGTTAAAGGTGTGCCGCGTCATCCAATCATAGGCAATGATGTAGTGATTTATGCAAACACAACGGTGCTCGGACGAATCCATATAGGTGATGGAGCTGTAATCGGCGGTAACCTATGGATAACAGAAGATGTTGGCGCTGGTGAGAAACTTGTGCAGGCACGCCCTGACAATATATTAAGATTCAAATAAATTTTGCCCAACAATAAAACTCATGGAGGATAATTTTCAGTTTGAGATGGTTGCGAAGACCTTTCACGGTCTTGAAGATGTACTTGCCGAGGAACTGCGCAATCTCGGAGCAGTGAATGTGGAGCCCGGACGCAGAATGGTGTCGTTTGAGGGTGACAAGGCAATGCTCTATAAAGCCAATATGTGTTGCCGCACCGCATTGAGGATACTCAAACCAATATACAAGTTTGTTGCCCACGATGCGGACGAGCTTTATGAAATGGTCAAAGAATACGACTGGACACAGATATTATCGCTGGATAAGACATTTTCCCTTGACACAGTAAGCAATTCAGATGAATTTACCCATTCCAGATATGTGACTTACAGGGTAAAGGATGCAATTGTAGACTATTTCAAAGACCGTTTTGGTGCGGACAAACGCCCTGGAGTAAGGTTGCAGGATGCAGACGTTATGATAAATGTCCATATTGCGGGAGAGCGTGTGACTTTGTCGCTTGACTCATCCGGTGAATCATTGCATAAACGCGGCTATCGTGTGGAGCAGACAGAGGCACCGATAAATGAGGTGCTTGCAGCCGGAATAATTCTTAAAAGCGGTTGGAGAGGGGATTGCCCCTTTGTTGACCCGATGTGCGGATCTGGCACATTCCTTATCGAGGCAGCCCTGATAGGTGCGGGAATCATGCCGGGCATATATCGTAAAAAGTTTGCTTTTGAGTCATGGAAGGATTTTGATGCTGAACTGTTTGACAGCATTTATAATGATGAATCTGGAGAAAAGGAGTTGAAGCAGTGCATTTACGGCAGCGACATATCTCCTAAAGCAGTTGCAATCGCTGAAAGAAACATCAAGCAAGCGGGTGTTGGAAAATATATTGACCTAAAGGTTAAACCTATATCCCAGTGGGAAGAAGCTCCTGCTGATGGAATCCTGGTTACAAATCCTCCGTATGGCGAGCGTATAGGCTCTGATGATATGGAAGGTCTTTATCGTATGATAGGCACTAAGTTGAAGAGGGTGTTTGTAGGCTACCATGCGTGGATTATAGGCTATCGTGAGGAATATTTTAACTGTATAGGTCTCTCTCCTTCGGTGAAAGAAACGATTTTCAATGGCGCTCTTGAATGTGAATTGAGGGAATATATCATATTTGACGGTGACTACGAGAGTTTCCGTAAATCCGGGCGCTCACTCCGTGCCGGTGACTCAGATAGGGTAGCTGACAGGAAATCAAAAGGTCCTCGCAAAATGACAGATGAAGAATGGAAGCGTGATGCGCGTAAAAAAGGATTCGGAGGCAAGGAATCATTTAGTGGGAAATCACACAACGGGCGTGATGACCGCAAACGGGCACAGCGAAGCAAACTTGAAGATAATTACCGTCCTAAAAAAGGACGATTTGCAGGTCGTGAAAATGATGAGCCGGAGGATGAAAATCCGTTTGCACGCCGTAGAAATGAAAATGCATTAAAAAGCCTGGTCGGCAAACGTCCTTCACTGCCACCGTCAGAAGATGGTGTAGTTATGCGAAGCCGTAAAGGTTGGAAAAAGAAATAATTTGAAGCTATGAATATACTTTTGCTTGGAAGCGGCGGCAGGGAGTCTGCGCTCGCTTGGAAAATGGCTCAGAGCCCGAAACTCGACAAACTGTTTATTGCTCCCGGTAACGGCGGCACAACCCAATACGGCACAAATGTGGCAATTTCCCCGATGGATTTTCCTGCCATTGAAAAATTTGTAGCAGAAAACAAAATAGATATGATTGTTGCCGGCAATGAAGATCCGCTTGTTGCCGGGCTATATGATTATTTTGAGGATAAACCCGTAAAAGTGTGCGGTCCCTCAAAAGCCGGAGCGGCACTTGAAGGGAGCAAGGATTTTGCGAAGCGTTTTATGGAATCAAATAATATTCCTACTGCACGCTACCGTTCTTTCACTGCTGAGACAGTTGAAGAAGGTAAAAAATTCCTTGCCACACTTAACGCTCCTTATGTTCTGAAAGCAGATGGTCTTGCGGCAGGCAAAGGAGTGTTGATAATAGATAATCTTGCAGATGCCGAAAAGGCTCTTGAAGAGATGCTTGGTGGAATGTTCGGAAAGTCTTCGGCTACTGTTGTGATAGAAGAGTTCCTGAGTGGAATCGAGTGTTCTGTATTTGTTCTAACCGATGGTAACGGTGGTTACAGGATTCTCCCGGTCGCAAAAGATTACAAGCGTATCGGTGAAGGTGACACCGGATTGAATACCGGTGGCATGGGTGCCGTAAGTCCGGTTGTTTTCGCGGACGAGGTGTTTATGGACAAGGTAGAGGAACGTATCATCAAACCTACAATTGAAGGCTTGAAAAAAGCGGGCATCACCTATCGTGGCTTTATTTTCCTCGGGCTTATTAATGTCGGGGGTGATCCGATGGTTATTGAGTATAATGTTAGGATGGGTGATCCGGAAACAGAGGCAGTGATGCTTAGAGTTGACTCAGATCTGTTAGAGCTCATGGATGCAGCTGCGTCCGGCAATCTCGGTGAACTTGAGCTAAAACATAATCCTCAACCAGCAGTAACCGTTATGATGGTTTCTGAAGGCTATCCCGGCTCTTATCCGAAAGGAAGAGTGATTACCGGACTTGAAAATGTTGTTGACAGCATTCCTTTCCACGCTGGCACGAAAGTGGATGAGGAAGGACGTCTGGTGACTTCCGGTGGACGTGTGATTTCGGTGAGCTCTACAGGCAATGATATTGCAGAAGCCCTTGCCAAGAGTTACGCTGCAATAGAGAAAATCAAATTTGACGGCAAATACTCCCGCAGGGATATCGGAAGGGATTTGATGAAGCTGGCGGCTGAAGCCTAATCAAGTCTGGAGCGTGAGACGCACAGAAAAAAGAATATCATCAATCATTAAGTCGCGTGGTTTCACGTGGCTTATGATTTTTACGTCTCTCGTTATGGGATGGACGGCGTATGTCTCCGGAATTTATGGAGGCAATGTCTCCATTGGTGGCATGTGGTTGCCGGATTTCGATAGCCTTGTCAGCAGCCGTGAACTGTCAGCATTGACAGCAGTGGTGCTGATTGGATGTTGCTGTGTAACCATGGCGGCAATTAACAAGGTATACAATATTTTGAGAACAGTGTCACTTATGTTTGTCGGGCTGTTCACAATAATGATTGTCGGCACTCCGGAACTTTACATATCGCTTGATACTGGTGTGATTCTGGCTCTGGTGACATTGCTTTGCGTAACGCTCCTGTATTCCATATACCTTTCACCGCTGCGAACCCGCAGGGTATTTCTCATTTTTTTTCTTCTCGCCTGCGGTGCTCTTGTAGATTATTCCTTTTTGCCTTATATTCTGGTTTTTCTTGTTGGGTTGAGCCAGATGAGATGCCTTAATTTCCGTACTTTTGTCGCTTCGCTTATAGGGCTTGTGACACCTCTCTGGATTCTGTGGGGTTTCGGCATGCTGAGGTTCAACGAATTTTCTCTTCCTGATCCAACTGCAGCATACGGCATATTCTTTGAGAGTGAGGATTTGTCCACATTCGCGTGCGTCGGGCTCACACTTTTTATCGGTTTGGTTCTTGGTGTGTGCAACCTTATGAAGATGATTGCATTCAATGCCCGTAATCGTGCCTTTACAGGTGTATGGTGCCTTATGGGGATAGTTACGGGAGTATTGTGCCTTGTAGATTTCACAAATATCTGGGCATACGTTCCTCTGCTTGATGTGTGCGTGGCTTTTCAGGCAGGGTTATTCATGAGATTGTTTGAAAGCAAACGCGCTTACATAGTCATCATTCTTATTATCGCTCTTTATATAGGATGCTTCGTATGGAATCTGACCGTATAAAAATTATCGTAGAAAAGAATATTCCATTTTTCCAGGGATTGCTGGATGGTGGAGCGGATGTGATTTATCTCGCTCCAGAGGACATTACCAGGGAAGCAGTTGCTGGTGCGGATGCTATCGTTACAAGGACAAGGACAAAGTGTAATGAGCAACTCCTTAAAGGTAGCAAGTGCAAGCTTATAGCGTCTGCAACTATCGGTCTTGACCATGTGGATATTGAATGGTGTGAAAAAAACGGGATAGAGGTGAAGAATGCTCCGGGATGCAATGCTCCTGCGGTTGCCCAATACGTGTTTGCTTCCTTGCTTGCGCTTGGAATTAATCTTGAGGGAAAGTGCCTCGGTGTCATCGGTGCCGGTCATGTCGGCAAGATAGTTGCTGAATGGGGAAAGCAACTTGGCATGAAGGTTCTTGTAAATGATCCTCCCAGAGAGGAGGCAGAAGGCAGTGAAGGATTCGTTGATTTGGACTCTATAGCTGCCGAGGCTGATATAATCACTTTCCACACACCTTATACTAAGGGAAGCAAGTATCCTACCCATCATCTGTTGGATTCCCGTTTTGTGGAAAAGTTACAGCGGAAACCTATTGTTATAAATTCAGCACGAGGTCCTGTTACTGACACAACCGCATTACTAAGCGGTTTGAAAAATGGGAAAATAGCTAAAGTAGTGATAGACTGCTGGGAAGGAGAACCGGGTATAAATACAGAACTGCTTGATATTGCTTCTGTGGCAACCCCGCATATCGCCGGATATTCCCTTCAAGGCAAGAAAAGAGCGTCCTATATTGCTGCCCAGGTTGTAGCGGACAAGTTCAATCTTAAGTTAGGCAATATGCCCGCCATGCAATATCTGCCCGAATGTGTTACTGCCGCAGCCATAGCACTCTCCTATAATCCTATGGGTGATACCGCGGATTTAAAGGCTAATCCTGGTGAATTTGAAAATATCAGGAACAAGTATAAGCTTAGAGACGAGGTCTTGTTCAGATAATGCACATATTACAAAACACTTGGCATTGATTGCTCGTTAATCATATATAGAACTCAAATAATAGAAAAATTAATATAGCTATGACCAACAATATCAGTGATTCTATCCGTTTTGTAGGTGTAAATGATACCGATATAAAGTTTTTTGAGAACCAATATCCTGTTCCAAAAGGTATTTCTTATAATTCTTTTCTGGTGATTGATGACAAAGTTGCACTCTTTGACACGGTTGAAGGGAATTTCGGGGATGAATGGCTTGCTAAAATTCGTCTTGAACTTGGTGAGCGTAAGCCGGACTACCTTGTTGTCCACCACATGGAGCCGGATCACTCGTCAAATATAACCAGAGCCCTTGATGAATATCCTGAAATGACCTTGGTTGCAACTAAACAGGCAATCAATATGTTGCCTCAGTTCTTCGGTGATTATAATTTTGAGGGCAGGACTCTTGCTGTAAAAGATGGTGACAGACTTTCCCTTGGTGCTCACGAAATCTTGTTTTCCACAGCTCCTATGGTCCACTGGCCGGAGGTCCTTGTGAGTTATGAAGTTACTGAAAAGGTTCTTTTTAGTGCTGACGCATTTGGCAAATTCGGGTCGCTTGATTATGAGGATGACTGGGTTAGTGAGGCTCGAAGGTACTATATAAATATAGTAGGGAAATATGGGGCGCAGACCCAGAACCTGCTAAAAAAACTCGCAGGATTGGATGTCAAGCTAATAGCTCCTCTTCATGGTCCGGTTCTTACCGGTGATTTGAGCAAATATGTAAAGCTATATAATACCTGGAGCAGTTATACACCTGAAACTGACGGCGTTTTAGTGGCATATGCATCTGTTTACGGTGGGACAAAGGAATGCGCGCTTGAGTTTGCCGACCTGCTTAGGTCCAAAGGTGTGGAAAATGTGATGACATTTGACCTGTGCCAGCAGGAATTATCCGAGGCAGTAAGCCAGGCATTCAGGATGAGCACTATCGTACTTGCTGCGGTAACTTATGATGCCTCTCTGTTCCCCCCTATGCATCATTTCCTGCATCATCTAAAGATGAAGAATTTCCGCAACCGCAAAGTTGGAATCATTGAGAACGGTTCATGGGCTCCTGTCGCCGGCAAAATGATGACTGAGGCGATGAGCGCTCTTCCGGGTATTACAATTGTTCCTCCTATGGTTACTATCAAGAGCAGGATGAATGCGTCTACACGCGCAGCAATGGAAGAACTTGCAACAGCAATAGCTGGAGATGGCAAAATTTCAGATTAATATCTTAGGTTGCGGTTCGGCAACCCCTACGGTAAGGCATAATCCGTCCTGCCAGGTAATAGATTTCCGTGACAGGCTCTTTATGATTGATTGCGGAGAGGGTGCTCAGGTGCAAATGCGTCGAATGAAATTGCGTTTCCAGCGCCTCTCGCATATATTTATCAGCCATCTGCATGGTGACCACTGTTTCGGTTTGCCCGGGCTATTGTGTACTATGGCTCTTCATGAGAAAGGTGGGAAGATTACTGTGTGCATGCCGCAGCAGGGACTTGAGCTATTCAGAAGTTTCGTGAACTATTTTTGCAAGGAGACTCCTTATGACATAGAGTTTATGCCTGTTCCTGCAGAGGGTGGCGTGGTGTATGAGGACCATGCGCTAACCGTGGAGGCATTTCCATTGTATCACCGTGTACCGTGCTACGGATACATTTTTCGCGAGAAAGCCAAACCGCGTCATCTTAACGGTGAAATAGTAAAGTTTTACGACATTCCTGTATACCGGCTTAAGGATATTAAAAATGGTGCAGACTATATTACTCCATCCGGTGAGTTGATACCCAATGAGCGTTTGACTACAGCACCAGACCCAGCGATAAGTTATGCTTATTGCTCAGATACGGTTTTTGATCATAGGGTAGCGGAAGCAGTGCGTGGAGTTGATGTGATATACCATGAATCAACTTACGCAGATGATAATATTGCAAAGGCTCTTGAACGCGGGCATTCCACAGCACGCCAGGCAGCAATAATAGCAAGGGAAGCTGGAGTGAAGCAACTTATAATTGGGCATTATTCAAAGCGGTACACAGATGTAGAAGTAATGCTACGCGAAGCTAAAGAGGAATTTGACTGCGTGGTTGCTGCTGATGAGGGACTTAGGATTGACCTGTTATGACTGATGACGAAAAATTCATGCGTATTGCGCTTGATGAGGCAATGCATGCAGAGGATAGCGGTGAGGTGCCTATCGGTGCGGTAATTGTGTGCGATAGTCGTGTAATAGGTCGTGGGCATAACCTTACCGAGACACTCAATGATGTAACGGCACATGCTGAAATGCAAGCTATTACCGCGGCAGCCGAAGCCACCGGCGGTAAATACCTTAGCAAATGTACATTATATGTGACTGTAGAACCATGCTTGATGTGTGCCGGTGCTATAGGTTGGAGCCAAATAAAAAGAATAGTCTACGGGGCGTCTGATTCCAAACGCGGATACTCGACATATACTCCCATGCCTTTTCACCCCAAAGCAACTGTTACAAGCGGAGTGCTTGAGCCTGAGTGCTCAGCATTAATAAAAAACTTCTTTGCAAAGAAGCGCAGATAATCCCGAATCAGTCTTTTCCTGTGATTATTTTTTTGATATCGTGAAGCTTATTCAGTGCCGCCATAGGAGTGAGATTGTTGATATCGGTGCTTATAATCTCATTCCTGATTTGTGACAGCACAGGGTCATCGAGCTGGAAGAAGGTCATCTGCATCTGACCACTGCCTTGAGTGATATTTTCCAGGGTCTTTTCTATCATTTCCTTGTTTTCCTTGCGATTCGCTCCCTCAAGTTGTGAGAGCACTTTGGTTGCCCTGTCAACAATTGTACGCGGCATGCCGGCGAGTTTTGCCACATGAATACCGAAACTATGTTCGCTTCCGCCTCGTGCAAGTTTGCGCAGAAAGACAATTTTACCACCAATCTCACTGACGGAGACATTATAATTGACCACTCGTTTGAAATTTTTCTCCATTTCGTTGAGTTCGTGGTAGTGCGTGGCAAATAGAGTCTTTGGATGCATATCGCCATACTCATGGATATGTTCAACAATTGCCCATGCGATTGAGATGCCGTCGTAGGTGGATGTGCCTCTACCCAGTTCATCAAAAAGAATCAGGGAGCGTTGGCTCATGTTGTTAAGGATTGATGCAGCCTCGGTCATCTCTACCATAAAGGTACTCTCACCGAGAGAAATGTTATCACTCGCGCCTACACGCGTGAATATTTTGTCCACAACTCCTATTTTAGCACTTTGCGCTGCTACAAAGCAACCAATCTGCGCCAGTAGTACATTGAGCGCAGTCTGGCGCAGCAATGCAGATTTACCAGACATGTTGGGTCCGGTAATCATCATTATCTGTGTTCCGTTATTCGATAATTTGACAGTATTTGCAATATAAGGTTCACCCGGAGGAAGCTGTTTTTCAATGACAGGATGACGTCCCTCTATGATTTCAATGTCGAGTGAATCATCTACTACCGGTCTGTTGTATTTGTTTTCCAACGATACGCGGGTAAATGATAACATGACATCAAGACGCGCAACCTGAACGGCATTCTGCTGTATAGCATGTATATATTTTGCAATTGTAGCAGTGAGTTCAGAATATATCCGTGATTCGATAACAGCAATACGTTCTTGTGCGCCCAATATCTTTTCCTCGTATTCTTTGAGTTCCTCGGTAATGTACCTTTCAGCATTCACAAGGGTTTGCTTGCGAATCCATTCCGGGGGTACTTTGCTTTTATGTGTGTTGGTTACCTCTATATAGTAACCAAATACATTATTGTATCCGATTTTCAGACTCGGAATCCCGGTTGCCGCGCTTTCACGCGCCTGCACCTTCATGAGATAATCTTTTCCTGAAAAAGCTATTTCCCGAAGTTCATCAAGTTCTTTGTCAACTCCGGCTTTTATTACCGGTCCACGCCCAAGTGCTATAGGCGCATCATCAACTATGGTTGTTTCAATCGCCTTTGCAGCATCGGCACAAGGATTTAGTTTTTGTCCTATTGCTTCAACTCCGGCGTTATCCGCCAGTTCACAAATTTCCTTGATAGGTTTTATGGCTTTTAAGGCATTGCGTAGCTGTACAAGTTCGCGAGGCGATACCCTGCCTACGCCGACTTTTGACACCAGACGCTCCATGTCACCGACCTGCTCCAACCAACTTTTAAGTTCCTCCCTCTCCTCCGGTTTGCGGAAGAAATATTCAACTACATCAAGGCGCCGGTTGATTTCTGCCGGGTCTTTCAGCGGGAAGAGCATCCACCTGCGCAGAAGCCTCGCACCCATCGGACTGATAGTGCGGTCTATTACATCAATAAGGCTCTTGCCTTCATCTCCCATGCTTTCTACAAGCTCAAGGTTGCGGACAGTGAACTTGTCAAGGCGAACATAATGGTCCTCCTCAATACGGGCAAGTGATGATATGTGACCAATCTGGGTGTGTTGTGTAATGTCAAGATAATGCAGTATCGCGCCGGCTGCCACAATCGCCGAAGGCATATTATGGATACCAAATCCTTTCAAGCTTCCGGTTTCAAACTGACGGAGCAGCCTTTCAGTAGCAGCTTCATTTGTGAAAATCCAATCATCGAGACCTGAAATAAGGCATCTGGTGTTTACAAAAAGTTCATCAAATTTCCTTTTCTTGTCATTTTCAACAAGCACCTCTTTGGGACCGAAATTGACAAGCAACTTTTCAATGTACTCAGCTTTGCCCTCAGCAGTGAGAAATTCTCCAGTGGATATGTCAAGGAATGCCACTCCAACAGGTCCGTTGCCAATATGGACGGCAGCGAGGAAGTTATTGCGCTTATGGTCAAGGATGTTGTCGTTTATGCTGACCCCAGGAGTCACCAATTCGGTTATTCCTCTCTTAACCAGCTTCTTTGTTAGTTTCGGGTCTTCGAGCTGCTCGCATATAGCAACTCGTTTTCCGGCGCGCACGAGTTTTGGCAGATATGTGTCAAGTGCGTGGTGTGGAAATCCGGCAAGTTCTACTGATGCAGCATAGCCGTTTGCACGCTTTGTAAGCGTGATGCCCAAAATCTCCGATGCAGTGATAGCGTCCTCACTGAATGTTTCGTAGAAATCCCCGACACGGAAAAGCAACACTGCGTCCGGATGCTTTTCTTTCATCTCGAAGTATTGCTTCATCAGCGGAGTCTCCACTATCTTTTTTGCCATATCAAGTCTGATTTAAAGAGGTAGATGCCGTAAGTTTATTCGTCAATAGAGTAATTGAGGAAGTCTACAAACGGCTTTACTGTGCGGAACATTTCTGCCGCTTTCAGAGGCCAATCCTTGTCCTCATAGAATTTTTTGCCACATGGGGCAAAACGTCCGTAATCCTTGCGGCGGAGCAGTTCCGCACAAGGATGGTTCCTGTCCCAGCCTTTAGGCACAGTTTTAAGTGTTTCTCCGACCCACACCGGGAAATTCTTTTGAAGTTCAGGATTATCTATGATATCCGTGAATTCCTCGATATTGTCCACAATGGCATGGCGAAGTTTTTTCAATATATCCGGTTCCGGGCACCAGATGCCTGCGTACAGACCGTCGTCCGGCACCCCGCGGATTCCGGTTTCAATGTAGAATCCTGCCCGGTGAGTCTTGCGTCCCCAAGGTGATACCGCAGCTGAGAAATAAACCTTGTACGGTGTTTTGTCGGGGCTGAAGCGGGTATCACGATATATACGGTATGCGCATCCTTTTGCCGTTTGTCCCGCAAGTGCCGGTTCCCATGCGGTCATAGCGGCAATCATGCGGTCTATATCTTCAAGCCATTGTGCCCTCAACTCCTCATACTCCTGTTTGTGCTGTGCAAACCAGGGTCGGTTGTTGTTATGCTTTAGTTCTTCAAAAAAGGAACAGAGTTTGTCAATATATGTCATAGTCAATCTATTTTGCGGATAAATACCAACCCATGTGAGTCATCCGCATTTTTACCCCACTGGCTTACAACAACAGTGAACGGTGTGCCCGCCTCGAACGAATCAACGCTGAAAGAATATTGTACTGGCTTATCGGTAAGCATATTATTTGCCTCAACCTCTGCAATCTTCTCATTACGTTTGTATAGGGCGAGTTTCCCAAGATATATTGTGGCTTTTCCTTTTGTGGGGATAAATGTGATCTCATATTTTCCATTGCCGGAAATTTTGCCGGTTGCATCAATCTGCCAGGGGCTCTCTTTAGGCTGAATCTGCAATGGATTCCATTCTGCTGCAAGTTTACCGTATTCCTTGTAGGCAGAATAATCCGGCGCGAAATAGATCGGGAGGGACATTTTCTTTCCGTCTACAACTGTAATAGCATGGAAATCTTCTTTTGATGGAGCGGTGACTGGCTTGCCATCATAAAGAGGGGAGTGGACAGTGGGGTATGTACCGTCTGTTGTATAACGAATCTGTGAACCGGGGACTGAAGGATTCAGAGTAAATGTCATGCCATCATCGTTTTCTGCCATCGATGCTATTTCCGGTTCGGGTATGCGGTACACAGCACCTTTATTATCCAGTTTTGCATAATGGTTTGCGAGTCGTGATTTGAAATCATTGAAGTCGCGCTTGGATTCCTTGCCCCATGCTACTTCGGCAACAGCCATAAGGCGAGGGAAGGTGAGATAGTCGACATAATTCTCTGAGCGGTTTTCATTTAGCAACGGAAGTTCCTGGAGAACGGTACCGTGTATAAATTGGTCGCTCCACAGGCATCCCTGAACGCCAAGCACGGTTGACGAGTCGCTATAATCGTTAACCGGCATAGAGTAGCATTTTTCAAGCGAAATCGGGGGCATCCAGGTAGCAGATTTTATTTCGCCAGGTGTAGAACTCTCAGGGAAGTCGAGGTACATGTGGGTTGCCGGGGTGAGAATTGCCTTGTGCCCATCGGGAACAGCGAGGGTAGAGTCGTTTACATCATGCCATATAAGTGCCACCACAGGGGTATCAACTTTTCCTCTGGTTATAATCTCTTCCCAACCAATGACAGTGCGGTTCTTTTCCGCCATCATTTTAGCAACTTCATTTGTCAGCCATCCCTGAAGTTCCGATGCCTTAGTAAGTCCCTCTTTCTTCATAAGTGCCTGGCAATCGGGACAACTTTCCCACCGGGTATACACTGCCTCATCTCCACCTATATTAATATAGTGGGAAGGGAAGAGCTCTACTGTTTCATCAAGAATGTCACGTAGGAACTGCATGGAACTCTCCTTGCCAACGCAAAGCAAATCTCGGCTGATAAAGTGCTGGCGAGGAAGCTCGTGTTGCAATCCTGTGCATGATAGCCATGGGTAAGCGACAATTGCTGATAATATGTGTGCCGGAAATTCAATTTCCGGAATGATTTCCACATTGCGTAGCCGTCCATATTCAACTATCTCCTTGATATCATCCTGAGTATAGTAGCCGCCAAGCTTGTTGTGTTCAGGACCGGCGTATGCCCCAACTTCCGTCAGGCGGGGGTACTTTTTGCTCTCAAGCCTCCATCCGGAGTCATCGATGAGGTGGAACTGGAGCTTGTTGAGCTTGTACATCGCCATCATGTCAATGTAATGCTTCACATAGTCCTTGTCATGGAAATATCGTGCGACATCAAGCATCATTCCTCGCCAGGGACGCTCTGGAGCATCGCTGACGCTCACACAAGGTGCTTCCCATTCAACTCCTTTGACAGGGTGTGCTGAATAAACCTGCTCTGGGAAGAGCTGCAACAAAGACTGTATTCCATAGAAAACGCCTGCGGCATCCGCCCCGGTCACTGTCACACCTTTTGTTGTAACGTCAAGGGTATAACCTTCGGCTTTTTTCACTTTGTCCGGATTGATACTGAGGGTAATTGTGGCATTTCCCTTTTTTACTGGAAGTTCCATGCCGGTGGAGGCATCGAGAATGCCTTTCAAGTATTCGGCATACTCTTTGGTTGCCTCGCCAGTATATCCTATGGAGGTTGCTTTTGACAATCTGAATACTCCGGAATGCTCGACGAGTGATTCAGGAGCAGGGATGATTGACACTTTCGCCGACCCGGTGAAGGGTGCAAAGCCGATGATTGCAGCAGCTGCAATAGCAAATAATTTGCGTGATATTTTCATGGGATTGCTGTTTTTATATTTAAAGTGCAAAGATAGTCAAAAAAGACAGGCAAGCGGTCAGTGCGAAAAATGTTTTGGAAACGTTAAAGATTTTTTTCTTTAATCGTTGGATTGATGGTTAATTTAATTTACTTTTGCAGAAAGTATAACCTTGGATAATTCCAAATAACCGAAAAATAAATCTAAATTTCATTATCACTATGTGGTTAACATCCTCATCTATAGGAAGGAAGCTTGTGATGGCTATCACCGGAGCATGCCTTGTCCTATTCGTAACGTTTCACTGTCTGATGAACGGTGTTGCGCTCTTCTGGCCTCAGGGCTACAACGCGGTGTGTGAATTTCTCGGTGCAAACTGGTATGCCCTGGTTGCAACAGTCGGTCTTGCCGCCCTGTTTGTAATCCATATCATTTATGCAGTGTGGCTCACCCTTCAGAACCGTAAGGCTCGCGGCGCAGACCGCTATGCAGTCACCTCACGTCCTCCTCAGGTAGAGTGGGCGAGCAAGAACATGCTTGTTCTCGGCATCGTAGTTCTTGCCTTTCTCGTAGTTCACCTCATCCAGTTCTGGGCAAAGATGCAGCTTGCAGAAATCCTCGATTGCGAGTATGAAACAGGTTGCGGCGTTCCCGTTCCCCCGGCTGCAGGTACCCTCTTCATCCAGATCGCCTTCTCACAGGTGTGGACTCCTATCGTTTACATCATCGGTTTCGTTGCCCTCTGGTTCCACATGAACCACGGTTTCTGGTCAATGTTCCAGAGCGCTGGCTGGGATAACGATGTTTGGATCAAACGCCTCAAATGCATCGGTTGCTGGTGGACCACTATCGTAGTGGGTCTTTTCATCGCTCAGGCTATCGTGTTCACTGTACGCGCAAACCGTCATGATGCTTTCAAGACACAGCTTAACGAATATTACGAATGGAAATCTGCTGCAAACGCATTGGATACCGACGTATTCAATGGTGGCGAACCTTTCAGCAAGCCTGCTGCATGCGGGGCTGAGGAGTGCACCAATGACCACAATTGCGCGGATTGCGACCAGCAGGGTTCTGATTGCAATGCATGCCCCGAGGCTAAAGGCCATTGCGAAAAAGCAGAGTGTGAAAACAATACTAACGAATAATTCAACACAATCACAGATATGGCAGACTTAAAAAGTGTAGAGGGAATGATTGATTCTACCCCTATAATGAAGGATTACGCCGACATCGAATCCTCCAAGCTCCCCGAATATCAGATTGACTCCAAGGTGCCCGAAGGTCCCCTCGCTGAAAAGTGGACCAACTACAAGGCTCATCAGAAACTTGTCAATCCCGCCAACAAGCGCAATCTTGATGTGATTGTGGTAGGAACCGGTCTTGCAGGTGCATCAGCGGCTTCAACTCTTGCCGAGCTCGGCTTCAATGTGTCTAACTTCTGCATTCAGGATAGCCCCCGCCGTGCTCACTCTATCGCAGCACAGGGCGGTATCAACGCAGCTAAGGACTACCAGAATGACGGTGACTCTGTTTACCGCCTGTTCTACGACACAGTAAAAGGTGGTGACTTCCGAAGCCGTGAAGCAAACGTTTACCGTCTTGCAGAGGTTTCAAACAATATTATCGACCAGTGCGTGCAGCAGGGTGTTCCTTTTGCTCGTGAATACGGCGGTCTCCTTGCAAACCGTTCATTCGGCGGTGCTCAGGTGAGCCGTACATTCTATGCTAAAGGTCAGACAGGACAGCAGCTCCTTCTCGGTGCATACGCTTCACTCAACCGCCAGATTCAGAAGGGTCAGGTTAAGTCTTACAACCGCCGCGAGATGCTTGACCTTGTTATCATTGACGGTCGTGCACGCGGTATTATCGTACGCAACCTCGTAACAGGCGAACTTGAGCGCTACGCAGCACATGCAGTTGTGCTTGCAACCGGTGGTTACGGACGCACATTCTTCCTTTCAACCAATGCTATGGGTTGCAACGGTTCTGCTGCTATCCAGGCGTTCAAGAAAGGTGCTTATCTGTCAAACCTCGCTTTCACCCAGATTCACCCCACATGTATCCCTGTTCACGGTGAGGACCAGTCCAAGCTTACACTTATGAGCGAATCTCTCCGTAATGACGGACGTATCTGGGTACCCAAAAAGAAAGAAGATGCTGAAGCAATCCGCGCAGGCAAAAAGCGTCCTACCGATATTCCTGATGAGGATCGTGACTTCTATCTGGAGCGCCGTTATCCCGCTTTCGGTAACCTTTGCCCCCGTGACATCGCCAGCCGTGCGGCAAAAGAGCGTTGCGATGCAGGCTATGGCGTAGGTACAGGCAATGCGGTTTACCTTGACTTCAAATATGCAATCGACCGTCTCGGTGCTGATGTGGTTCGTGACCGCTATGGCAACCTGTTCGATATGTATCAGATGATTTCTGATGACAATCCTTATGAGACTCCTATGATGATCTTCCCTGCAAGCCACTACACAATGGGTGGTATCTGGGTTGACTATGAACTCCAGACTTCTATCAAGGGTCTCTTCGCTATCGGTGAATGTAACTTCTCTGACCACGGCGCTAACCGCCTCGGTGCTTCTGCTCTTATGCAGGGTCTTGCCGACGGCTACTTCGTGCTCCCTTACACTATCCAGAACTATCTGAGCGATCAGATCACAGTGCCTCATTTCTCTACTGATCTTCCCGAATTCGAAGAGTGCGAGAAGAAGTGCCGTGAGGTTCAGGAGAAACTCATGAATATCAAGGGCAAGCGCTCGGTGGATTCTATCCATAAGGAACTTGGCCACATCATGTGGGAATATGTAGGTATGGGCCGCACAGCTGAAGGCTTGAAGACTGCTATCCAGAAGCTCGACGAGCTCCGCAAGGTATTTGATACCGACCTCTTCATCCCTGGCACAGAAGAAGGCATGAACATTGAGCTCGACAAGGCATTCCGCCTCAACGACTTCATCACAATGGGCAAGCTCATGGCTTACGACGCTCTTTCACGCAACGAATCTTGTGGTGGTCACTTCCGTGAGGAATACCAGACAGAGGAAGGCGAGGCTAAGCGCGACGACGAGCACTACTTCTACGTATCTTGCTGGGAATATCAGGGTGCTGACAAGGCTCCTGAGCAGATCATCGAGCCCCTCCACTATGAGGCTATCAAGGTTCAGACCCGTAACTATAAGTC
>DAAJ01000101.1 GCA_001701115.1 Bacteroidales bacterium GP2 | reverse complement strand
AGATAACCATACTACTGTTTTTCATATCGGTGATAATGGGCGTAATCAACGCCTATTTCCCGATTGACAGGCTGCGGAGATACCTTACAAGCCGAAATTTCTACGGCCTGGAATATTTCTTTGCATCTGTTTTTGGTGCTATAACTCCTTTTTGCTCATGCTCGTCAATCCCTCTGTTTATAGGGTTTGTAAAAGGGGGCATACCATTGGGGGTCACATTTGCTTTCCTCATAACCTCCCCATTGGTCAATGAGGTTGCAGTGGCTATGTTCGCAGGTACATTCGGGTGGAAAATTACCGGTGTATATATTGCAAGCGGTATTCTCATGGGTATGATAGGAGGCATGATACTTGGCAGAATGAAACTCAACCATCTGCTGACACCATGGGTACGCCAGATACAAGCCCAGTCGGAAGCCGAGACAAAAGAGTGGGAGGCTGAAAAACTTCCGTTCATGAAACGCTTGCCCACCATTATACATGATGCGTGGAGAATTGTTAGCGGTGTGTTTCTTTATATTCTTATTGGCATAGCGATCGGAGCAGGAATACATGGCTTTGTCCCTGATGAGTTCTTCGCCCAGTGGATGGGTAAAGACAACTGGTATGCCGTTCCTCTCGCCGTGATACTCGCTGTCCCGATGTATGCCAACGCTGCCGGTATCGTTCCCGTAATTCAAGTTTTTGTTACAAAAGGCATATCAATAGGAACCGCACTCGCCTTTATGATGGCTGTTGTAGGGCTGTCTTTACCTGAAGCAACCTTATTGAAAAAGGTTATGACTTGGAAACTTATAGGAATATTCTTCGGCGTTGTAACAGTAATCATAATTATATCTGGGTATTTATTTAACTGGATTTTATGAAAGTATTGATTCTTTGCACGGGTAACAGTTGCCGTAGTCAAATGGCTCACGGTTTCTTACAGTCTATTGATAAGGATTTGTCAGTCTTTTCAGCAGGGACAAAACCTGCTGAAAAGGTTAATCCCAAAGCAGTGGAGGTGATGAAAGAAGCCGGAGTTGATATTTCCGGACATAATCCCCACAATGTTACGGAGTATCTTGATGAACCGTGGGATTATGTCATAACTGTATGTGGTGGAGCAAATGAAAACTGCCCTGTTTTTACGGGAGATGTTAAACATCGTTTGCACATTGGTTTTGATGATCCTTCTGATGCAAAGGGCTCTGATGAGTTTGTTGCTTCTGAGTTCCGCCGTGTTCGCGACGAAATAATCGTACGTTTTAAGAAGTTTTACAATGATGAACTTAAATCGCAGAACAATCGTATATGAATACATTACTTGATACACTTTGGTATTTCTGCTATATAACGGTAGAACTTATAGTCCTTTTCATAGTAATTACAGCTCTGGTGGAGATAATATTGATGTATGTTCCCCAAGAAAAAATCAGCCGTAAAATTGAGAAAGCGGGATTTTTCGGCAATGTAATTGCCGCAGGTTTTGGTGCGTTAACTCCATTTTGTGCCTGTTCCACTATTCCGATGACAGTAGGTTTTCTTAATGCCGGAGTACCGTTTGGAGCCACAATGTCATTCCTTATTGCTTCTCCATTGCTTAATCCTATAATCATTGCAATGCTTGGCGCTCTTGTTGGTATCAAAGCTATGCTTGTTTATGTTGCCATAGCCTTTATGTGCTCTGTTCTCTTCGGCTGGGTATTACAAAAGGTAGATGCTCAGAAATATGTCAAGAACGTAAGACTAAAACCACAAGCCTGCTGTTCTGGAGGAAATGATAATCCTATCGAGACAAAAAAGCTACCGTGGAGTCAGAAGATTGCAATAGCACTTCGTGCCGGATGGGATACATTGCGCCCTATTATATGGTATCTTTTAATCGGTGTTGCAATAGGAGCTATAATCTACGGCTATATGCCAAGCGATTGGGTACTGAAAATTGCTGGTCCCGAAAATCCATTTGCTGTTCCTGTGGCAGCAATAATCGGTGTCCCACTCTATATAAGAGCTGAAACAGCAATTCCGATCGGGGTCGCCTTAATGGGAAAGGGCATGAGCATTGGCGCTGTCATTGCGCTTGTCATTGGTGGAGCAGGCATGGCTATCCCGGAAATGTCAATGCTTGCCAGCATATTCAAAAAGAAACTGGTTGCAATGATTGTAGCAGTTATTTTTCTTACCGCTGTTATATCTGGATATTTATTCAATTTTCTTCTTTAGCTCAATGAAAATTGGAAAAGGATTGCAATACATATTACAATCCTTTTTTAATTGAATAAAATTACAACGTCCTAATCGAGTTCTTATCGTCAATTAGACAGATCCGAAGAGTCTTGTGCTTTGATGTGAATATACTAGACTCTATTTTAATAAATACCTCTCCATCTCTCCAACAGTAGAACAAAGCGAGGCGCATCGCATCAATATCATCTTCTGCACAGAATTTCCATTTTCCTCTATTGGTGTAACAAACATATTCGTACATACTATTTAATTTTATAGTCTATTTGAAATGATTTTATCGTCTAAATACCCGACTCTGCGTACGGTTCACTTCCTCCAGGACAGAAGGGAA
>DAAJ01000053.1 GCA_001701115.1 Bacteroidales bacterium GP2 | reverse complement strand
CATAGCACAGGTGCGGGAGGTGCCTTATGTTTCTTTAAATTTTCTTCTGGATCCGGATCCTCCGTAGTGGGTGGTTCCAAAGGTGTTATTATGTCTGCTTTACAATAGAATGGTATAGCGAGCAGCATACACAGGAATGCATATAAAAATTTTAATCTCATAATAGGTATTTTAATTGTTCTGTACAAAAATACAGAAGGTGCACAGGTCATGCAAGGATTTTAGTGCGGTAATTGTCAGGATAGTGCGGAGTAGTGCGGAAAAATTTAGGTATAGTGTTTATAATAAGCGTATTACAGAGTCAACAATTTGCATGGGATATTTGTCTCCCAAGATTTTTTTTGATACCTCAACGCGCCGGGATGATATGGATCCTTTGGAAAGTGCAAGCAGTGAGGCAAGCTCAGTGGGAGTACATCCACATTTGATAAGGAGTATGGTTTTAATGGTGTCGGGTTTGATATTTGTTCCTGCAAGAATTCTCAGACTTTGCTTCCATTCCGGGAAAGCCTGATCAATTGCATCCTGTAATTTTATCCATGAAAATTTATCGGGTAGTGGTTCTTTGTTACTGATTTTATTTTTTAAGTAAGCATAAATCGGGGTTGCTGCAAGTTCTTCTGGTACGGAATATATGCCAGTAGTTACACTTGCTGCTTCAATGAGTTGCTTTCTTAGTTGTTCTTTTAATGCCAAATCTGTATCATTTGCATTGTACTGTGTTTTTGCTTCTGTAAGTTCTTTAAGTTGTTTTTTTAGTATCCTGATATTCTCAAGTGCCTCATTCAGTTTCAATTTACGCAACTGGCTTCTATACTTATAGTATAGAGCAACTATTATGAGCAGACAAACGATAACAGCAAGAACAAGGGCTACTACAATCACACTATCCTTTGACCTCTCTGCTTCATGACGTTTGCGGTCATGAAGGGTATAATTATAATAGGAGTTTTGAATTAATGCGGCATGACTTGAGTTTTGTTTTAATATATTCTCTGAGTAATCAAGATATTTTGCAACATAACTGTAGATAGAATCTTGTGGTACAAAATCTTTTAGTTCTTTTTGCAAAAGATAATAGTATCCATTCCTCTTATAATACTCATTGTTTTGTGTAGCAAGTTTAGTGGCATATTTGAAAGTACTATCTTGGTAACCCATATGGTTATAAATCGCACATAATGTTGAGAAGATAGTGTTTGTGTCATTTTTGGATATATTTGGATCCAAATGTTTTAATAAATCTAATGCATGGTCAGTATTTCCGGCTTTGTAATAAGCAAACGCAAGACTTGGCAAAGATGAGGATATATTGTCCGGGATTTTTTCAGAAAGAGAGTCGGAATAAAGAAGAGTTTCTATTGTCTTTGTATAATTCCCTTTTTTTCTATATAAATATGCAATATTATCAAGATCATACACCATGTTGATAGTGTCCAGCAGTTGAGCGTCAGTTTCCAATGCTTTTGTAAAGTAACGCTCTGCCTCATCATATAGCCTTAGATTGGAAAGAATTGCTCCGGTCTGGCTGAGGATACAGCCTCTCAGTTTGAGTTGTGGCGTATTCTCGGGCAGGATGTCGAGTGCGTCCTGGAAGAAGCTTAGCGCTGTAGGGAAGTCTCCCGATTCAGAGTATATTCGTCCTGCGTAGTATAACGCGGTTGGGTAGAACCGGTCGGTTTCATGGGAGGAATAATAGTCCACAAGCGGCAGTATTGCGGTGTCTCCCGGCAGTGGCATGTCAGCCTTGTCGGCAGCTTTTATTGCGGCGAGCCGGAGTAGCATCCTGTCGGTGTAGGGGAGAACCAGTGAATCGAGCGAAGCGATAGAGTCGATGGCGGCTTCTGGCGCAGAGTCAGCGAGTGAAAATGCCGCTTCCACCCTCGGGTCATGACGTGTGGTGCACGCGGCAAGCGCACAGATGAAAAGGATTGTAATGACGTACTTAGCTTTCATGGTTTAGGCAAAGATACGGAGGTTTAGGAATATATCAAAATAAAATGCGCGTCATGTAATTTTAGCGGTTTTTTGGTTGGTTCAAGGATAAGAGGTAATTTTACGGTAAAAATTATTCAAGCATGAAGAAAATATTTGTTTCACTGGTTGTGGCACTATGTTCGGCATTAGGCATGAGCGGTATGCAGCCTGTATGTGGCAGTGACAGTACTCAGGTGTACGGTGTCGCTTTTTATAATCTTGAGAACCTTTTTGACACTATTAACGCCAACGGCAAGTTTGACCTTGAATTCAGCCCAGGCGGTGCCCGCAAATGGGATTCCATCAAATATAACCTTAAGCTGAACAATCTTGCCAATGCTATAGCGGGAATGGTAAGCGGGCTTACTCCCGGTGGTCCGGCGGTCATAGGCATAGCTGAGGTTGAGAATGAGTCTGTAGTTGCAGACCTTGTAAACGCAAAGCCTCTGCAGAGCCGCGGACTGAAATATGTGCACCGTGATTCTCCGGACGCACGCGGCATAGATGTTGCATTGCTCTATGACCCGGAGCTGTTTGAGGTGACCGGGGTAGAGACTCACCGTCTTTTTGTGGAGAGCAACCCAGATTTCCGCACCCGTGACCAGTTGTGCGTGTCCGGTGTGTTAGGCATAGACACCATAAGCGTGATTGTGAACCACTGGCCGTCGCGCTTAGGCGGTCAGGAGGCGAGCGAGTACTTGCGTATTGCAGCAGCTGAACTTTCAAAGAGCATTGCTGACAGCATACGCGCAGCGTCGCCGCTAAGACCTATAATAATAATGGGGGACTTGAACGATGACCCGGAAAATGCATCGTGCGCTCTGACTATCGGGGCGAGGCGCAATGCCTATGATGTGCCTCCCACCGGTTTCTATAATCCTTGGTGGGATATCCTCGCAAGTGGCAAAGGAACACTTACCTACCGGGGCAAATGGAACCTTTTTGACCAAATTATTGTGGGTGGAATGCTTCTGCCGGACAATGGTTCGGTGCTGACCCTCGTGGGAGCGGAGGTATGTGACCTTGATTTCCTTAAGCAGACCGAGGCGCCGTATACCGGAATGCCTCACCGCACTTATGCGGGGGGACGATTCCTGAACGGCTACAGCGACCATTTCCCCACACAGATTTTTTTGAAAAGGAAATAAGCGTGAGCATCTATGCAGCTTAACAGCCTGATACTTACAAATTTCAAGAATATTGCTGAGGCGCGGTTGGATTTTTCACCAAAAATCAACTGTTTCCTTGGCAACAACGGCATGGGCAAGAGCAATCTGCTTGATGCAATATATTTTCTGAGTTTCTGCAAGAGCTTCAGCGGTATGCCGGACAGCATGCTTATTAAAGATGGGGAAGATTTTGCATTGGCTAAAGGACGGTATGAGCGCAGCGGTACAGCAGAGGAGCTGACCTTAGGGCTTGCTCGCGGCAAACGCAAAAGCCTCAAGCGTGCCGGTAAGGAGTATTCACGCTTGAGCGAGCACATCGGTCTTTTTCCTCTTGTGATAGCGGCACCGGGAGATATCGACCTTGTGAGAGGCACATCTGAGGACAGGCGGCGTTGGATGGATATGGTTATCTCGCAAGGAGACAGGCGTTACCTGGATGCCTTGATAAGGTATGGGGGGGCACTGGAGCAGCGTAACAGACTGCTCAGGGACGGAGCTAACGACCGGGGACTCTTCGATGCGGTCGAACTGCAGATGGACATTGCCGCGGCATACATTCATCCGGCTCGTGAGCGATGGACACGTGAGCTTCAGGTGCTGTTCGAGCGGTTTTACCGCGCAATAGCTGGGGAGGGAAGCGAGAGCGTTACCCTCGCTTTCCAAGGCTCTATGAGCGATGGCGCTGAAAGCTTGCTTGAAGTGCTTGATGGTGCAAGGACCAAAGATACTGTTTTGCGCCACACTACTGTTGGTCCACATCGTGACGATATAGTGATGACCCTCAATTCCATGCCTATGAAGCGCACTGCATCGCAAGGGCAGTGCAAGACTTTTACCACAGCTTTGAGATTTGCCCAGTACGAATTTCTGCACAGGGTGTCGGGAATGAGACCGCTGTTACTTCTCGATGATATTTTTGACAAATTGGATGCTGAGCGTGTGGAGAGGATTATGGGAATGGTGACAGGGGAGGATTTCGGGCAGATATTCATTACTGACACCAATCGCGCGCATCTTGACGAAATAATGGGACGCACCGCAGGAACTTATAAATTGTGGAATGTGGATAACGGGGTTTTTACCCCCTCCGGCATAAGCTGAGCCTATGAAAAGGACAGATCCGAAGAGCATAGCGGAGATTATTGATGCCGCTTTGGAGCAGGACGGCAATGCCGAGCTGCTTGCCCGCCAACGAGCTTCGTATGCCTGGAGCGAAATAGTAGGGCAGGGGGTTAACCGATACACATCCCGGAGGTATGTTGCCGGCTCATCGCTCCATGTCTACATCACTTCTGCTCCGCTGAAGCATGAGCTTTCGTTTCACCTCAACCGCATAATGGAGTCGATAAACATGGCGGTGGGTCGGAATGTTATAAATGAAATAATCATCCATTAAGAAGAATCAGTATGCAATCAGGTTCATATTTGCCGTCAGATAATCCAAAGGTGCCGGCGGCGCAGTTTCCTTTCTACCACAGCTTGCCGGTACAGATGAGATTTACCGACATAGATATGTTGGGTCACCTGAACAACAATGTCTATTTGTCGTTCATGGACCTTGCCAAAGTTAGCTATTTCAGCGACGTGCTTCCTGAAGGGATGGACTGGAAGAGCCTGCGCGCGGTTGTTGTGCATATAAGCTGCGACTTTTATTCGCCGTCGTACTTCAACGAGAGCCTTGAAGTGTGGACAACCGTTACTTCTGTCAGCGAGCATAGTTTCAAGATGGAGCAGCGCATTGTTAACAGCTCAACCGGTCAGACCAAGTGCATAGGCTATACCATCATGGCGGGTTTTGACCCGAAAACGGCGAAATCCATAAAAGTAGATCGGCATTGGGTTGAATGCGTTGAAAGATTCGAAGGTAGAAAACTATAACGGTATATTTGGCAAGCGCCACAATAATTGTAAATTTGTGGCATGAAACATTTTATTTTTTCCTTTGCTGTCACTGCAGCATTTTCAGTTGCGGCAACACCCTCTGATACTATACGGGTGAGTGATTTCGGGTGCCGTCCCGGAACGTATGTAAACTCAGTTACAGCCATCCAGGCAGCCATAGACAGTTGCCGCTCGGTACCAGGCGCAGTACTGCTGTTTGAGCCAGGACGTTATGATATTTGGCCCGAAGGCGCAAAACGTAAAGAGATTTATATATCCAATACATCTTCTGAGGTTGAATGTCCCTCAAAGGTCAAAACTCTCGGTTTGCATTTTAACGGTATCGAGGGACTGACTGTTGAAGGGTCAGGTGCGACGCTGATGATGCATGGAAAGATTACTCCTATCACCATAGACAGTTGCGGCGGAGTTACTCTGCGTAATCTTTCCGTGGATTTTGAACGTCCCGGCGGCTCTGAGATGACCTATACCGAAGTATCCCCGGGAAAGGTAGTCATGTCAGTGCATCCGGATACACGGTATGACATTACCGACCGGCGCATAAGTCTTATCGGTGAAGGCTGGCGCTCAAACCGTGTGCATTGCATCAGTTACAGCCCGACTACTGACCATGCTACCTATTCAGGTGACTGGAACCTTCTTTCAAAATGCGATGTAGAGGAAATACGTCCTGGAGTACTTGCTTTTACGGTTCCTTTGGATTTTTCACCAGAAGTAGGCGCAACCCTCACCCTTCGCGATATTATCCGCGACCAGGTTGGAACTCTTATTATCGACAGCCATGACATTAAGCTGGAGGATGTCAATATGCGTTATATGCACGGTCTCGGCATTGTGAGCCAATACACCCGGAATGTTACTATGCACCGGGTAAACTGCCGTCCATCTGAAACATCCGGACGTATCCTTGCATCTTCTGCGGATTTTATGCATTTTTCTGGATGCAGCGGGGCGGTGGAAATAAAAGACTGCAATTTTTCCGGATCGCATGATGATGCAATAAACGTGCATGGCACAAATCTCAGGGTAGAAGATATTCTTCCCGGTAATGCTCTCCGCTTACGGTTCATGCACCACCAGTCGTATGGTTTTATGGCGTATCATCCTGGCGACACTGTAGCTTTTGTAGATCCTTCAACCATGCTTCGCGGTGAGAAAGCTGTTGTTACTTCGGTGGTTATGGAGAATCCCCGTAATCTCACGGTTGCTTTTGACCGTAAGATTCCATCAAGTGTAAAAACTAAGTTTACTTGCGTGGAAAACCTTACCTGCACTCCAACACTTCATGTGAGCGGATGTACTTTTACCCGTCACAGCACCCGCGGAATTCTTGCTACAACTCCACGCAAGGTGATTATTGAAAACAATATTTTCACTCGCCTCGGCATGGCGGCAGTTCTAATAGAAGGGGATGCTGAGGGTTGGTTTGAGTCTGGTCCTGTTACGGATGTTACCATACGTGACAACACATTTGTTGACTGCGGTTACAATGGGGCTACTCATGGGGCAACTATCGCACTTAACCCGTCCAATACAGTTATTTCTGCAAAAGCTCCTGTTCATGAAGGAGTGCGTATCGTTGGAAACAAGTTCTCAACCTCCGGACGTCCTGTGTTATATGCTAAATCTACCGCGCAATTGCTTTTTATGAAAAATATTGTTGAGGGTGATACCGAGCCGGTATTTATTCTCAATGGATGCAAAGATGTTGAGATAGTGGGTAATCAGATGAAAGTTCCGCAGGTGGAGCAGTCGAAGTGCCTGCATGTAAAAGTTAAGGACTGAATTGTGCGGCAGGGGTAAAAATCACGTTTTTTATGTAACTTTGCAACGCATATATTCAATCGAACAAAATCAGCAATGAGTATACAGGATACAATGCATGCCATAATTGAGGCGGAAAGCGCCGCAGTGAAAGGCATTCCGTATAGCGATGACTATGACCGCGCGGTGGAACTAATCGTGGAGCGAGTCCATCGCCGTGGGGGCAAACTGGTAACCTCAGGTATGGGCAAAGCGGGTCAGATAGCCATGAATATTGCCACCACTTTCTCGTCAACCGGTATTCCGGCTGTGAATCTTCATCCGAGTGAGGCGCAGCACGGTGACCTTGGTGTCCTCCAGCCTAATGATATAATGCTTCTTGTTAGCAACAGCGGCAAGACAAATGAGATTGTGGATTTGATAAGCCTTACCGAAGATTTGTATGACGGTATTCCGGTTATTGTCATTACCGGAAATCCGGATAGCGAACTTGCACGGCGCGCAGATGCTACGTTGCTTACAGGCGGTGCCCCTGAAGTGTGTCCTCTTGGTCTTACCCCGACAACTTCTACAACTCTAATGACGGTTATTGGAGATGTACTTGTTGTAAATGTCATGAAAGCGACAGGATTTACCAAAGAGCAGTATGCGCTCCGTCACCACGGTGGGTATCTGGGTAAAAAATCCAGGCAATGATTATTGTGAGCTGAAAGACACACATGTTTATAAAATCATGAGTATGAGAAAAGTAATTATTATAGGCGAATGCTCGCTTGATTTGATGTTTCCAGCGAACAGGGATACTGATAAGGTTTCTGTTACGGCTAAGCCCGGTGGGCGGTTGCTTAACGCTGCCGCTATGCTTGGCGATTGCGGTTACGAGGTAACTTATGTGAGTGAATGTGCTTCGGACCCTACCGGTGATATGTTGGTTGCTTTTCTTGACCGGCATGGTGTGAACACTAAGTCAATAGATCGTTATTCTGATGGAATAACTCCTTTGAATTTACGGTTCGAGCCAGGGGATGAACTTGTTGGCAGCCGTATTTACCCTAAGGAACGGTTTGATTTTATATGGCCTCGGATTGATGCGGATGACATTGTTGTCTTTGGTGCGTTTTTTTCTCTGAATGCCCGTGTGCGTCCACATCTTGTTGAGCTTTTATCTCTTGCTGTTGAACGCAAAGCAATAATAATCTATGTGCCCGGGCTTATGCCTCCCCCACGTGCCGGCATTACCAAGATGATGCCGGATATACTTGAGAATCTGGAAATGTCTACTGTTGTGCTTACACGCAGTTCCGATTTGAAGACAATTTTCAATGTAACAGATTCCCATAAGAGCTATGAACGTCATATACGGTTCTATGCTGATAATTATATTCATATAGACACAGATGCTTCTGAGGTGAAACTTCATCATAAAGATGCTGTGGTGAAATCGCAACATGCTGAACTGAAAGAAGACATGCTGACTAATGCCGGAGCAATTGCCGGAGCTGTTGCGGCATTGATAGACCAAAATATTAATTTTGAAGATCTCCCAAGTATAAGTACCGGTGAGATGGAAAAACTGGTTAAAAGGATTGCCGACAGTGCATCAGATAAATGTGTGTGTAAGTGCGGCAACATTAGCAAGTGATGGGAGAGCCTCTTGAACCTATTTTTCTTGAGTTGGCGGCAGATACTGCGCAGGCGGCAGAAATGCTGAAAGGACAGCTAAGCATTGCTGATTTACGTAAAAATTTCGTTGGCATGGAGTTTAATCGTGCCTATGATTTATGCCGTGAACTCGCCCGCCAGATGGTTATTGAAGGCAGGGAAGTTGAGGCATTAGGTAAGATTAATGAGTTTGATGAACTTATTGCCCGCAAGGGTGAGGAGGAAGGGATGCTTGCCGACCTCCATGCTGCGCTATTGCAAATAAAAACTGGATTGCTTATTCATATCGGGGAGATTGATGAGGCAATGAGAGTCGCTTCAGTTTGCCTGAATCTCCTTGCTATGGAGCCGAAACGTAAGGACGAACCGTTTTTGAGTGTTCTTGCTGCTCTGCTTTACGACATTGCCAGAGTCAATAATTTGCGTGGACAGTACCGTAATGCCGAGCGCGAGATTGAGAAATCGGCAAATATTTACGAAAGGCTTGCAAAAAACTCTCCGGAACGATATGGGGCTGCGCACATGCTTGCTGTTGCTGCTGCAACCAAGGCTTATTCATCACGTGTCAAACAGGCAGAAATGCTTGCTCGTTTCCATGAGGCAACCGATGCATATATGCAGGAGGTAAACACAGGTGTTGAGGATGCTGCATCCAAGTTGGTTGATTCTCTCGAACAGGAAGGCAAGACACTTATGCAGATGGGGCGTAAGCGCGAAGCCGTGCAATATTTTACCCGTGCATTGAAGTATTTGACCAGGATCGAGGAGGAGTTTACCCTTCACCAGCTTGAATTGAGCGTTGCGTTAGGAGAAGCTCTTCTTGGAGTCAAAGGCTCAAAAGATAAAGGTATCCATCTTTTAAACACTATGCTGCATAAAGCTTCACGCCTGAATGCCGATGAAGTGCATAGAAGAATTGTAGAAATTTTATTTAATGCCCGGAATCATGGAATTGATATCCTTGGTTTTTGGCACAAGATTTTCCCCAGATAAATTATAGTTATGTCACAGAACAGACCAGATTCAATACTTGACAGAAAAAGCTTTGAAGGCGCAAAGATAGCTATCGTACAGGCTCAATGGAATGGCTTTATTACCTCACGCCTTACCAAAGGTGCAGTAGAAACACTTCGTTCATACGGTGTACCAGATGAGGATATAACTGTGTACGAAGTTCCGGGTGCTGTTGAGCTAACTTTTGCAGGAAACCAGATTATTGAAAATGGTGCAGCTGATGCAATCATTGTTTTCGGCTGTGTTGTCCGTGGTGATACTCCTCATTTCGATTATGTATGCCAAAGCGTTACTCAAGGTGTAACTGAATTGAATACTTTATCGGATATTCCCGTGATTTTTGGTGTTCTTACTGTTGAGAATGACCAGCAGGCTCTTGACAGAGTTGGTGGTCCAGCAGGGCATAAGGGGATTGAGGCTGCTGAAACAGCGTTGCAGATGGTGGCATTTTCACGTCGTATTAACGGGGCAATCGACTGATCAGTAGCTGAAAGAGCTACCTCCCAGGAATTCTCGCAGTAACGAGGTTGAGGGCACATATTTTTCGCTTATTGAAGCGAAATAACTCAGAAATTTGCGTAGTCGTGATGCTTCCCCGAATTCAGGGACATCTCTCGGAACATGGCGCAGAATCTCTTCGCCCCGGTCTTTTATTACACCAAGCTCGAAAAGCAGTGAAGAATTGAATGTTGAATCTGCATTTTCCTGATATGGGAAAATCCATTTTTCTTCGCCGCGTCTTACACTTGGCCATCTCCGGATTGTATCGGTGGCAGATGTCCCACGATATTTATGGTCGCGGATAATTCGGCGTAATAGCCTGTTGTCTGTTGTCGGTACCCAGTTATGGTCGTCAATCGATATTGTGGTCAGAGCCGAGACATATACGAGGTACTTCATTTTCTGCTCGATTGATTTTGTGAGTTCCGGATTTAGTCCATGGATACCTTCAATTAGGAGGATTGAATTGGGTTTCAATTTTATCTTATTGCCGCGAAACTCCCGGCTTCCTGTCGAGAAATTATAATAAGGGAGTTCAACTTCCTCGCCTTGAAGAAGTGCAGCAAGGTGCGCATTGAAAAGTTCAAGGTCAAGGGCGTACAATGACTCATAGTCATAGTCTCCGTACTCATCTTTCGGAGTATGGTGGCGGTCTACAAAATAGTCATCAAGAGAAATCAATTCAGGTTCCATCAGGTTTGTCATTAGTTGTATGGCAAGCCTTTTTGTAAAGGTGGTTTTGCCGCTTGATGACGGACCTGCGATAAGGACTACTCTTGCTCCACCCTCGTTGTAGCGCTTTGTTATTTCGTCGGAAATGGTTGCGATGCGTTTATTGTGCATAGCTTCAGAGACGTTGATAACCATTGCTGAGTGGTTATCCTCGACTGCTTTGTTAAGCTCTCCAACATTTCTGATTCCAACTACCTTATTAAAATCCAGATAGTCGGTGAATGCACGGAACATTTTCTCCTGATTTATAGGCTTGGCTGGCTCATTGGTATTGTTTTTGTCAAAGGGCATCAGAAGAAATCCGTCTTTATAGGGAACCAGGTCAAATACATTTAAATATGATGTAGATGGCGCCAGCTGCCCATAGTAACTGTCACATATATTTCCGAGACGATAATAAGTTGTATATAATTCATGAAGAGTGTTTAGCAGGAGAACCTTATCTTTCAGTCCTTGTTTCTCGAATATTTTTATTACGTCAGCGGTCAATCTCTCTTTTCTTTCAAAGGGAATGTCTGCCTCAACAAATTCCTTCATTTTATCTTTCAAAGACTTGACATTTTCTTCTGAAGGAATCCAATCGTCATTCAAGCGGCAGAAATAGCCGTTTGCAATTGAGTGTTCAATCTTAAGGGCTTTTCCGGGAAAACATTCTGCCACTGCCTTGTAAAGCATCATGCAAAGTGAACGCACATAAGTCCTTGTTCCACTCGGGGAAGTTTCAGGGAGATACTCAACCATTTTTGGAGCGTACACCGGAAAGCATAAATCTTCAGTCTTGAAGTTTACTCTTGCGCACACAGGAATGAAATCCAGCTGGTCTGCTATCTTATTATATATGTCGAGAAGTGAGTTCCCGCCTTCAATGTCTACATATTCCTCAATGTTCTTGCAATATACTTTCAATTGTTTACTCATGGCATAGGGTAGGGGAGAGGTATGATGGGTTATTTTTTCTCTTTGTTCTTTTTTCGTGCAGTGCTCCATGCAAGGAGTGTGGAATGATAGCGTTGTTTACTAATAGCAGTGCCTACAATTCCATCGAAAGCTCCTCCTTGTCCAAGGTAGCATTTTATAAAACTTTTTATACCTTGTATATATGGAGTGAGTGCATTTGGATTTTCACCTTTCTCAATCAGGGATTTTGCCAGAAGGGCGGCATGTGCTTTTTCTGTTTCCTTAAACTCCTCTTCTGTTGCGCATCGATAGTGGAGGATGTCACCGTCAAGTTTTACTGGCGTGACATTATCCCGGAATATTACTCTTTCTGCAACATCATGCAGGTTCCAGTTTGCATAGCGTTTATCGAATAGCCTTACCTGTATGTCAGGATACCAGCCGCAATGCTTCACTGGTGTGCCACAATAGAAGTTAAGTCGGGCAAAGCAGTAACCGCGATGATTGAATTCACTGTTCTTTAATTTTATGAGTGATGTACGGAGCGCGGGTGATAGAACTTCATCCGCATCAATTGCCAAAACGTAGTTATGGCAGGTAAGTGATGTTGCATATTGTCTCTGTGCCCCATACCCTTGCATTTTACGTTTTGTTACTTTGCATCCTAATGCCTCACAGATCTCTGCGGTCTTATCTGTAGAGAATGAATCGACCACAATTATCTCATCGGCGATGTCACGGAGTGACTCGATGCACCGCGCAATATGATTCTCCTCATTGAAGGTGATGACTGTTGCCGATATTTTGCTCATTATTAATTTATTTGCTTTGCACAAAAATAATAAAAAATAATGCTTTCAGAATATAATTTTTCAATACAAACTTCCGAGAAGCAATCAAATATTAAATTTTGAGAGGGATATTGTTGCTTAATCTATTGATTAACAGTACTGTATGCAAAATTGATTTTTTTCAGAAAAATCGTTATCAGAATAGTTTTTGCATAAAATAAGTGTTTTATATAACTTTGTGAATAACAAATCGTAAGATGACCGCAAATATTATCTGGAACACAGAAAATGTAAATATGCCTGACATTGATGTCAGGCTGATGAGAAAATGGCTTGCTGAGGTAGCACATTGCCACGATAAGATTTTAGGGCAACTCTGTTATATCTTTTGTGATGATGAGACAATCCTGAAAGTTAACCGTGAGTTTCTTAATCACGATTATTACACGGATATAATCACTTTTGATTATAGCCGCCGCAAGCTTGTTAGTGGCGATATGTATATTTCCCTTGACACTGTTGCTTCTAATGCAGCCGTTGTTGGAGCAAGTTATGAAACGGAGCTTAGGCGAGTAATTGTTCATGGGTTGCTTCATCTTTGCGGGATTAATGACAAAGGCGAAGGTGAGCGTGAAATAATGGAAGCACATGAGGATGCAGCATTGCTTGTCCTTGAAAACTTAAAGAACCAAGAATGAAGTTTGATTTTGACGTTATAGTTGTCGGTGCGGGTCATGCCGGATGTGAGGCTGCACATGCTTCTGCTGTTATAGGTGCTCAGACTCTGCTTGTTACCCTTGACATGAATAAGATTGCGCAAATGAGCTGCAATCCTGCTATTGGAGGTATTGCCAAGGGGCAGATTGTGCGTGAAATTGATGCAATGGGAGGGATGACTGGAATAATTACTGATAAAACAGCAATTCAATTCCGTATGCTTAATAGTTCAAAGGGTCCTGCCATGTGGAGTCCTCGTGCGCAGAGTGACCGGATGAAGTTTAGTGCAATGTGGCGTTCTGTCCTTGAGAATACTCCGAATCTTAATATGTGGCAAGATGATGTTACAGGACTGATAATACAAGATGGCAGAGTTAGTGGCATCAAGACAAAAAGCGGAGTGTCATTTCATTCTCCCACAGTTGTGATTACTGCCGGTACATTTCTTAACGGGCTTATGCATATTGGAAGAGTGCAGATGCAAGGAGGGAGAATCTCAGAGCCAGCAAGCTGTGGGCTTACAGAACAATTGAAGGAACTTGGCATACGGACAGAACGGATGAAAACCGGGACTCCGGTAAGAATAGATGGCAGAAGTATAAATTGGAGTAAGACTACAGTTCAAGAGTTGGAGGATGACGACCATCATTTCTCATATCTTCCTAATGTTCATAGGGAATTAAAGCAGAGGGCTTGTCACATTGTTTATACCAATGCAAAGACTCATGAAGTGCTTCGTGAGGGATTGCCTGATTCTCCTCTTTATAACGGGCAAATCCAAAGTATAGGTCCGAGATATTGTCCAAGCATTGAAACAAAAATTGTGACTTTTGCAGATAAGTCGGAACACCAGCTCTTCATTGAGCCAGAAGGTGAGGATACTCAGGAGTACTATTTGAATGGTTTTTCGTCATCTCTTCCATTTGATATTCAGCTTCGGGCTTTGGAAACAATTCCTGCATTTGCAAATGTAAGCATATACAGACCCGGTTATGCTATTGAGTATGATTTTTTCGACCCTACACAATTAAGTCATTCTTTGGAAAGCAAGGTTGTGCCTGGATTGTTTCTTGCTGGTCAGGTCAATGGTACAACAGGCTATGAGGAAGCAGCGGGGCAGGGTCTTATTGCCGGAGTAAACGCAGCACTTCTTTCCAGAAATGATGCTCCTTTTACTTTAAACAGAGATGAAGCATATATTGGTGTGCTTATTGATGATCTTGTGACGAAAGGTGTTGATGAACCTTACAGAATGTTTACTTCACGTGCTGAGTACAGGATTCTTTTACGTCAGGATGATGCTGATATGAGGTTGACAGAAAAAGCTCATAATATCGGTCTTGCTGATGAATATCGATATAGTCTTATGGTGTCAAAGAAATGGCAGAGAGATTCTATTATTACTTTTGCCAGAGAGTTTACTGTTCGTCCGGATGATATAAATGATTTTCTGTGCAGTGTAGGGGAGTCTCCATTGAAGCAGGGAATAAAATTGTATGATTTGATTCTCCGTCCTCGTTTGAATATAAAAATCCTGTCCTCTGAAATTACTGCTTTTTCGTCCTTTATCAGTGACAATATTGAGTCACAACGGAGAGATGAAATTATTGAGGCTGCTGAAATTCTTATGAAGTACGGTGGATATATTGACCGTGAACGCGCTCTTGCAGACAAGATGAATCGCCTCGAAAATGTAAGGCTTTCTGGCGTGATTGATTATGATTCTGTTAAAAGCCTTTCTACTGAAGCCCGGCAAAAACTTATTAAGATAAACCCTGCGACTGTTGGGCAGGCTTCCAGAATTCCAGGAATTTCTCCAAGCGATATCAGTATTCTCCTTGTTCTTTTGGGACGGTGATTGTTTCACGTGGAACATTGCTAAGAGGGCTGGAGTCAAGGATTATGAAACTAAAAACAATAATTATTATATGGAATACATTAAATCAAAAATCAGGGATGTGATGGATTTCCCAACTCCGGGAATAGTTTTTAAGGATTTGACAACTGCATTCAAGGATCCTCGTGCTCTTCATATACTCGGGTGGGATTTGTCTCAACTCTATCGTGATAAGGGGGTGACAAAAGTCGTGGGAATTGAAAGCCGAGGATTCATATGCGGTTCTATTCTTGCGTTTGAGCTTGGTGCTGGTTTTGTGCCTGCACGTAAGCCCGGAAAGCTTCCGTCTGAAACCATTAAGGCAACCTATGCAAAAGAGTATGGTACAGATACCATCGAAATCCATAAGGATGCTATTAACGAAAATGATATTGTTGTGCTTCATGACGATGTCCTTGCAACCGGCGGAACTATGGCTGCTGCATATGAACTTGTGAAAAGCATGAACCCGAAAAAAATATATATCAATTCAATTATAGAGCTTGGTGCGCTGAATGGCAGGAAGGCTCTGCCAGATGATGTTCAAATAGATTCCCTGATAGTTTACTGATTTTATAAGGAGTCCAGATTTGGCAAAGCATAAAAAATCCCAGGAACTCACCGATAAGATTTCAATTTTGCCTACTACCCCCGGAGTCTACATGTACTTCGACTCTGAGGGGAATGTGATATATGTAGGCAAGGCTAAAAATCTTAAAAGAAGAGTCTCTTCATATTTCAACCGCACGCATGACAGCACACGGACAAACTTGCTTGTCCGTGCTATTGCAGATATGAAGTACATTGTTGTGCCTACGGAGCAGGATGCACTTAACCTTGAAAACTCCATGATTAAGGAGTATAAGCCGAGGTATAATGTGCTGCTTAAAGATGACAAATCCTATCCTATGATTGTGGTGACAAAAGAGCCTTTCCCCCGTGTGTTCATGACGAGGCAGAAAGAGCTCGAAGGTTCCAAGTATTACGGTCCGTACACAGACACTACCTCTGCACGTACTGTGCTTGAGTTAATCCGGGAATTGTATCCGTTGCGGTCATGTCGGCACATGATAACTCCTGCTACAGTAACTGAAGGGAAAGGTCGGCTTTGCCTGGATTACCATATTAAAAGATGCTCCGGACCATGCGTAGGCAAAATCAGCCAGGAAGAGTATGCCCAGCAGATCGAAAATGTGAAAAAGATACTGCGTGGCGACCTTGCTGAACTTCTGGAATACCTAAAAAAACAGATGCTTGAACTGAGTGCGGAGTTGCGTTTTGAAGAGGCTCAGGAAATAAAAGAAAAATACGAGCTTGTTGAGCGCTATTGTGGTAAGAGTGTCATAGTAAGCCAAACCATAGGCGACATTGATGTATTCGGAATTGACGATGATGGCGGCGGTGATGTTTTTATAAATTATATGCATGTAAGAAGGGGTGCTGTTGTCAGAAGTGTCACTCTTGAATATAAGCGTCGTATGGATGAGACTGCGCCGCAGTTGCTCGGCTATGCGATGGCAGAGATCGCAAAGAATTTTGATGTAAAATATGAAGCGGTGCTTGTTGCCGAACAGCCTGATGTCGAGATGCCCGGAGTAACGTTCATGGTTCCGCAGAGAGGTGACAAAGCAAAGCTTCTGGAAGTTTCGGAGCGAAATGCAAGGCAGCACAAAATAGACATGCTGAACCAGATGGCACGTAAGGATCCGGAGCAACGTACGCAGAAACTCCTTGAAAGAATGAAATCGGATTTCCGCCTTGAAACCCTCCCGCACCATATTGAATGTTTCGACAACTCGAACATACAGGGCACAAATCCGGTTGCAAGTTGTGTTGTTTTCAAGGACGGGAAACCATCAAAAAAAGATTACCGTCACTTCAATATTAAGACTGTTGAAGGTCCCGATGATTTCGCGTCCATGAAGGAGGTGCTTACCCGGCGATATACAAGGCTTGTCAATGAAGGGGAAGAACTTCCGCAGCTAATAGTGGTTGACGGGGGCAAAGGGCAACTCAGTGCCGCGGTGGAAGCGCTTGATGAAATGGGACTGCGTGGAACCATTGCAGTTGTCGGAATAGCCAAGAGGCTGGAGGAAATTTATTTCCCCGGTGACAGCGTGCCTTTGTACATCGACAAGAATTCAGACAGCCTTAGGGTGGTGCAGCATCTCCGCGATGAGGCGCACCGGTTTGGCATAACCCATCATCGTAACCGGCGAAGCAAAGGGCAGCTTGTTTCAGAGCTTGATTCTGTGAAAGGGATAGGGACAAAGACCCGAGAGTCTTTGCTCAAACATTTCAGGAGTGTTAAACGAATCAAAGAAGCCGACCTTGATGACCTTGCGGCGGTAGTTGGTCCCGCTAAAGCATCTATCGTATTCAATGCGTTTCATTCAGAATAGCTAAATTTTTTGTATTTTTGCGCTTACTATAAATTAATACCTTATGAGAAAAATTCTGCTAACCATATTTGCCGGTGCATTCTGCACAATGCTTTATGCGGAGAAACCCATTGACAGAGGTTACCGTACAATCAATTCAGAAACAGCCGAAGCCCATATAGGTTTTCTCGCCTCAGATGAACTGGAAGGCAGGGAAGCCGGATATAAATCAGGAAGGATTGCCGGCAACTATGTACTTGCGAATATTAAAGCATTAGGATTAAAGCCTTGGGATGCAAATGGTTATGAGCAACCTTTTGAGGCATATAGGATTGAAAGGCAGCGCAGAGGCAGATACCAGGTGCACCCGGACAGTATTGCAGCGATACACAAATCTGTGCATCAGAAACTTAACCTCAGAAATATACTTGGTGTGATTCCTGGAAAGAAAAGCGATGAATACGTAGTTATGGGAGCGCATTACGATCATCTTGGGGTTGACCCTCTTCTTGACGGGGATAAAATATACAATGGTGCAGATGACAACGCTTCCGGAGTTGCAGCGGTGCTTCAGATTGCACGCGCTTTTATTGAAAGCGGCGAGCAGCCTGAGCGTACCATAATTTTTGCGTTGTGGGACGGGGAAGAGAAAGGATTGCTCGGCTCGGAATATTTTATGCAGACATGGGCTGAACCGGAAAAAATAAAAGGTTATATCAATTTTGATATGATTGGAAGGAATAATAACGAAGCTGTTCCTGAGCATGTGGTTTATTTCTATACCGCCGCATATCCTGCTTTTGAAGAATGGCTAAGGAATGACATCAAGGAGCGTGGCTTGAACTTGAAACCTGATTACCGTGCATGGGACAGACCTATCGGTGGGGGAGACAATGGCTCTTTTGCTAAACGTGATATTCCTGTTATATGGTATCACACAGACGGGCACCCTGATTATCACATGCCGTCTGACCACGCAGACAAGATAAATTATCCGAAAACTGTAGATATTACCCGTGCGGCATATCTCAATTTGTGGAATATGGCAAACCCATCCTCAGTAAAGAAATGAGCGGGAGTGCGTTTTTAATTTAAATACCTGAAATAAAATGAGTGAAAAGCAAAAGATAAGGGTTGGAATTACCCAAGGTGACATAAATGGTGTTGGATACGAGGTAATCCTCAAGGCTCTTGAAGATGAACGGATGCTTGAAATCTGTACTCCAGTAATCTATGGTTCCGCAAAGATTGCAGGATATTATAAGAAAAGCTCACTTGCCAACCCCATCCAGCTAAACCAGATTTCAAAGGCTTCTGAAGCAAGGGACGGACAGAACAACATTATAAATGTTATTGGCGAGGAAGTAAAAGTAGAACCCGGAATCGCATCACAGGAGGCGGGTAATGCAGCATTTGTTGCACTTGAACGTGCGGTTACAGATTTGCGTGCCGGTGATATAGATGTTCTTGTTACTGCCCCGATAGACAAGCATACCATACAGAGCGATACATTCCGTTTTCCCGGACACACTGAGTATCTTCAGGCTTCGCTGGCAGATAATGGCGAAAAAGCGCTGATGATACTTAACGATCCTGCGACCTCACTCCGCGTGGCACTCGTTACCGGTCATATCCCGATTTCAAAAGTCCCGGAGGCAGTTACTAAGGATGCGGTTGTAGGGCGCTTGAAAGATTTTGACCAATCACTCAGGAGAGATTTCGGTATTAACCGACCCCGTATAGCTGTGCTTTCGCTTAATCCTCATGCTGGCGAAGAAGGGCTGCTCGGCTCTGAGGAGAAAGAAGTGATAGAGCCTGCTATTGCGGAATGCCAGGTAGACAAAATTAATTGTTTCGGACCATATGCCTGTGATGGATTTTTTGGTACAGGACAGTTCACAAAATTCGATGGCGTACTTGCCATGTATCATGACCAGGGACTTGCGCCGTTCAAGACAATCGCCATGAATACCGGCGTAAATTTCACCGCTGGACTTCCTTATGTGCGTACATCCCCGGACCATGGCACGGCATACGATATAGCTGGACGCGGAATTGCTAATGCCGATTCCATGCGTCAGGCGATTTTTGAGGCTATTGATATTTTCCGGAATAGAGCGGTGTATGACAAAGCGCATGCCAATCCCCTCCGCAAGCAGTATATTGAGAAAAACAAGAGCGACAACGTGGTTCTCGACCTCACAAAATCTGATGATGCGGACTGATAAACCTACTATATTGAATGGGATAACTCACATTATCAGTAGTGAAAGTGTCTTAATTCAAATTTAAATGTTAACTTTGTATCGGTTTTTAACACAATGTCCTTAATTTTCATATTATGGGCATCTATTCAATTAAAATAAGCCAATAATGGGAAATGAAAATGCGGAGCGCATCCAGACTTCTCTTCTCAACCGCCTTGAGAAGAAAGCATTAGTATGGTTTGCCGAGCGTCAGCCAAGATGGGTGACATCCGATACTCTCACATTCTTTGGAGTTGCCGCTGCTGTTTTATATGCTATATTTTGCTGGATGGCTCGCTATAATGTCAATTATCTTTGGGCATCCTCTTTCTGTCTGGTGTTAAATTGGTATGGTGATAGCCTTGACGGCACTCTTGCAAGAACACGAAACACCCAGCGTCCCAAATATGGCTTTTTTATTGACCATTCGCTTGATGCGCTTACAACGTGCTTGTTCTGTCTTGGTCTTGGTCTGTCACCGCTGATGTATCTTAGCATCTCCCTGTTTATTATGGGCGGCTACTTATGTATGTCGATATATACATATATTTCCACTATCGTACTTGGCAAATTCCGTCTCACCTATGCAAGCTTGGGTCCCACTGAAATGCGCTTGGTAATCATCGCTGTCTTTATTTTCTACATGTATTTCCCGATGAATGAGCATACTGTAGAAGTCTTCGGGGAGCCTTGGACCATATACGATGGTATTGGCGCGCTCGTGGCGATTGCACTTTTTGTCATATACATAGTCTCATTAATCAAAGACCTCAGGGCACTTGCCAAGGTTGATCCTCCAAAGCCCTTTCATGGATAATAATACCAATCCTATTGAAAAAGAGACTCCGGCATCGCAAAACACCCGTATTGCAAAAATTAAGGATAAGGTTCTTCACAGCGACGGATTCTTTTTCACGCTGATAAGATCAAGTGTGTCCTCCCAGTTGTGTGGCTGGATTGACATACTTACCTCATTTCTTGTTTACTCGTTTCTTGGCTTATCTGCGTGGTGGTCAACCGCTATAGGTGCTTTTGTTGGTGGAATCTTCAACTGCATTATCAACTATCGCTTCACTTTCCATGCTTTTGGTGTAGACTGGCGTGTAGCACTTTCCAAATTCATTTTTGTATGGATGGGATCGTTGCTGTTGAATAGTTTTGGCACAGAGGCTGTTGACTCCTTGGTAAACAACTTGGATATGTTGCACCATATAAAAGGTTTGTCGCAAGATGGAATATTCCTTGCTGCACGTCTTTTTGTAGCTCTTTCAGTGTCGTTATGTTGGAACTTCCTGCTTCAGCGCCATTTCGTTTTCAAAGTGACCCGATTGGACAAATATATAGAGCGATTCCTGAATGCTATTGGAATCGGAACTAAAAACTCAACCTTAAACAACGATGGTAAGTAAGAAAAATAAATTTGGCGAGGAAGTATATGTATTTGACGAGTATCCCGATGTAGAGGTACGTCCTGAAGTCCTAAATATGAGGGATATTGTTGAAATAGCTCCTGTTGCCGCCAAATATCCCCGTCTTGTCAAGTGGCTGATGCATTACTTCAAGATTGACGAGGTCAACCGCATCCATTCAGCATGGTGCAAGACTCCCGGTCCTGAGTTTACCGAACATCTGATAAAGGATGAGTTCAAAATTAATCTGGAGGTTGATGGAATGGAGATTCTTGAAAGGTTCAAGGAGGGTCCGTTTATCACCGTAAGCAACCATCCGTTCGGTCATATAGACGGTATCATGCTTATCAATATTGTCACCCGCGTGCGTCCTGAATATAAGGTTATGGTAAATATGATTCTAAACCATATTTCCGCAATGCGTCCAAATTTTATTGCAGTCGACCAGTCCGCTTCCACTGACCCGGAGAAGCGAAGGGTGTCGGTTGCTGGTGTACGTGAGGCTCTGTCAATGCTGAGGGATGGCAAACCGGTTGGTTTTTTCCCTGCAGGTGCAATCGGTAAAACTGACAAGGACGGTATTATTACTGACCGTCCGTGGCAGCCTGTAATCTTGCAAATTATCCAAAAAGCGAAAGTCCCTGTAATTCCGATATATTTCCACGGCAAAAATTCGCGGTATTTCAACTTCCTCGGTCACCACAGCATACCGTTGCGCACTGCAAACCTTGTCCGTGAGCTGCTGAAGAAGCGCAATAAAACCATGCATGTCACAATCGGTGAACCTGTATCGGTGGAAAAACAGGCGGAATTCGGCAGCGACTATGAGGCATTGGGGTGGTATCTTAGAATGCAGACCTATGATCTGTCGGGACGCCATATAACTACTTTAAGCGATTGAAGTTTCCCAAATTCTCACTTAGTTGCTCCTCATATCATATATAATGCGTACTTTTGCTATATCGCATTAAAAATATGCGGTGAAAATGAATAGTAAAGAATAATTATTAATGCCAATTTTATTTATATCATGGGCAAAGCAACAGTAAAACCTGCTGAAGGTAAACTCGGTGTTCTCGTGGTTGGGCTTGGAGCTGTTACCTCCACCTTTATGACCGGCGTGCTCATGGCGCGTAAAGGTCTTGCAAAGCCTGTAGGCTCCATGACACAGTACGATAAAATTCGTGTAGGCAAAGGCGCAGAAAAAAAATATCTCAAGTATGAGGATATTGTTCCCATGGCAAAGCTTGACGATATTGTTTTTGGAGCATGGGATGTTTATCCAGCCAATGCTTACGAAAGTGCCTGCTATGCTGAGGTTCTTCAGCCCAAAGATATCGAGTCGGTGAAAGACGAGCTTGAAAAGATTGTTCCTATGAAAGCCGCTTTTGATAAAGATTATGCAAAGCGGCTCGATGGTAGCAATATTATGGAGGGTAAAACACGCTGGGAAATGGTGGAACAGCTCCGCGAGGATATCCGTAACTTTAAAAAAGAGACAGGGGTTGACCGTGTGGTTGTTCTATGGGCGGCATCAACTGAAGTATATGTGCCTGTAGATGAAACGGTTCATGGTTCTTTGGAGGCTCTGGAGTCAGCTATGAAAGCTGATGACAAAGAGCACATCGCTCCATCCATGTGCTATGCATATGCGGCACTCAGCGAGGGCGCTCCTTTTATAATGGGTGCTCCGAATACCACTGTTGATATTCCGGCAATGTGGGAACTCAGCGAAAAAACAGGCATGCCTATTGCAGGCAAGGATTTCAAGACAGGGCAAACCCTTGTTAAATCTGGATTCGCTCCTATAATCGGTACACGTTGCCTTGGGCTTAACGGGTGGTTTTCAACAAACATTCTTGGAAACCGTGACGGGCTTGTGCTTGATGAACCTGCCAATTTCCGGACAAAAGAGGTTTCAAAGCTTTCAACTCTTGAGTCTATCCTCGATGCAGAAAAACAGCCGGACCTATATAATGCGAATTGTGGTGGGGCTGAAGATGGAGGACATCAAGGATATTACCACAAGGTGCGAATCAATTACTATCCTCCGCGCAATGATAGTAAGGAAGGTTGGGACAATATTGACATTTTCGGCTGGATGGGTTATCCCATGCAGATCAAAATCAACTTCCTTTGTCGTGATTCTATTCTTGCCGCACCTTTATGTCTTGACCTGGTGCTTCTAAGCGACCTCGCTGCGCGTGCAGGCAGACATGGTATCCAGAGGTTCCTCAGTTTCTTCCTGAAGAGCCCGATGCATGACTATACCAAAGGTGAGGTGCCGGTAAATCACCTCTTCCAGCAGTACACTATGCTTAAGAATGCTATCCGTGAGATGGGGGGATATGAAGCTGATGAGGAGATAGACTAACCAAAGTCA
>DAAJ01000115.1 GCA_001701115.1 Bacteroidales bacterium GP2 | reverse complement strand
TCCGAGAGCGTCCTCGCCTGCAACAATATCGAATGTGCCGTCATCAAGCTTCACAACTTTGGGATTTGGCAGGAACTTTTCAAGCCCCGCCCTTACGCCGACAGGTCCTGAGCCTGGACCGCCGCCTGCCGGACGGCACTGTGGATGTTNNGACCGCCGCCACCGTGGGGAGTAGAGAATGTTTTATGCAGGTTTATGTGCATGACGTCAAATCCCATGTCTCCGGGACGTGCGATTCCAAGCATCGGGTTCAGGTTAGCTCCGTCATAGTACATCAGTCCGCCGGCGGCATGTACCATATCTGCTATTTTTGCGACATTGCTTTCAAACAGTCCTGCGGTGTTGGGGTTCGTCATCATAACTGCGGCAACAGTGTCATCAAGCAATGCACCAAGCGCCTCAACATCCACAGTGCCGTCCGGCAGGCTCTTCACTTCTACAACTTTCAGCCCGGCAACCGCCGCACTTGCGGGGTTGGTGCCGTGAGCCGAGTCAGGTACGATAACTTTTGTGCGCTTGTCATCGCCTCTGCTGTCATGGTAAGCGCGGATGACCATCAGCCCGGTGAGTTCGCCATGTGCTCCGGCAAAAGGATTGAGGGTGAACGCTGACATTCCTCCGATTTCAGCAAGAGCCTCCTGAAGTGTCCAGTATGCTTCAAGTGCACCCTGCACGGTTGATGCGGGAGCTGCGGGGTGAAGTGCGGCAAATGCGGGATGTGCCGCCATCTCCTCGTTGATTTTCGGATTGTATTTCATCGTGCATGAGCCGAGGGGATAGAATCCTGTATCCACTCCGAAGTTATTGTTGCTCATGTTTGTGTAGTGGCGTACAACTGTGGGCTCGTCAACCTGCGGGAGTTCCGGCGCCTCGCTCCTGAGGAGTGATGCCGGGATTGACGAAACTGATTCTCCGCAGCCGTTTGAAGGTATATCCGCTCCTTTACGTCCGGGGCGTGACAGCTCATATATCAGCTTTCCGTAATATTCCTTGTTCATAGCTGTGGGAAATTAGTTGTTGAAACAATATCAATCATGCGGTCAATATCCTTGCGGCTCTGCATTTCAGTGACAGCAATCAGTATTTCATTGTCGCTCACCTTGATGCCGGCAAGTATTTCGTTTTCGATGCAAACCCTCAGCAGTTCTTCAACATTGAACGAGCAGGTCATGAGAAACTCGTTCAGGAAAGGCTTGCCGGGGAACTTCAGCTGCATTTTGCCGGTGGCTTGCAGTTTCTCGGCAAGGTAGTGCGCTCCGTCAGCAGACGCGGTGCACACGTCGCGGAGTCCTTCCGGACCGAGAAGGCTGAGGTAAACGGCAGTATGGAGCGCCATAAGCCCCTGGTTGGAGCAGATGTTGCTGGTAGCCTTGTCGCGGCGGATATGCTGTTCGCGTGCCTGCAGTGTGAGCACGAAAGTGCGGTTGCCATTAATGTCCTCGGTAGCGCCGACTATGCGTCCGGGCATCTTGCGGATAAGCGCTTTAGTGCAACAGAGGAATCCGAGGTATGGTCCGCCGAAGGCAAGAGGCATTCCGAGGCTCTGCGCATCGCCAGCCGCAATATCCGCTCCCCATTCGCCGGGAGTGCGGAGCACAGCGAGATCTGCAGCGATGCAGTTCATAATCATAAGCGCACCGGCTTCATGTATCGCATCGGCAAATCCGGTCAAATCTTCAATTATGCCGAAATAGTTGGGCTGAGGAAGTATCACCCCTGCAACTTTTGATGCGGCGAGCTTGGCTTTTAAATCGCCGATTGAGGTTACTCCGCCTTCCGATTCAATAATCTCAAGGTTTACGCGGTGATAACGGGCGTAGGTTTTCACAACATCGAGCACCTTGGGATTCAAAGTGGAGGACACGAGCACAGTGTCGCGCTTGCGTGTGGCGGCAACGCTCATCATCATAGCCTCGGCTGTGGCGGTTGCCCCGTCATACATTGATGCGTTGCTTACGTCCAGCCCGGTAAGCTCCGCCATCATGCTCTGGTACTCAAATATGTACTGGAGCGTGCCTTGTGATATTTCCGGTTGGTAAGGAGTGTAGGAGGTGAGAAATTCCGAGCGTGAAAGTATAGCCGGAATAACAGATGGTGTGTACCTGTGGTAAAATCCGCCGCCAGCAAAGCAGGTGAGCGGAGTGTTTTTTGCTCCGAGGCTGTTGAAATAGTCCCGTACCTCTTTCTCTGTCATTGCAGATGGAAGTTGGTAGCCATTCTTGAGCCTCAGTTCCTGCGGCACATCGTCATAAAGCTGCTCCGGCGATGTGATACCGCACCGCTCAAGCATCTCGTCAATGTCTGCCTGAGTGTGTGGAAAGTATCTGTGAGCCATTGTTATGCCGTTAATCAGTGTGCTCCCTCGTTTTCGCAGAATGCCTTGTATGCCTCTTCATCCATGAGTGCATCAAGTTCCGAAGGCTCAGAGATTTTCACCTTGATAATCCAGTTTGCCATGCAATCTTCATTGACAAGGCGGGGATTGTCCTCAAGCTTTTCGTTTATTTCAACCACTTCGCCGGTAACCGGTGAGATGAGGTCGCTTGCAGCCTTTACGCTTTCAACAGCACCGAAGTCTTCTCCAGCCTCAACTTCGTCGCCAACTTCTGGCATGTCAACATAAACTACGTTGCCAAGCGCTTTCTGGGCGAAATCGGAAATGCCGATGAGGGCAATATCTCCGTCTACAACTGCGTACTCGTGGGTGTTTGAATAATATGTCTTGCTCATAACAGTGATAATTATTTGATTTATTTTTTGTAACTTTTCTTGTAGAATTTCTTTGAAGTGACTGTTGCCGGGAACACTTTCTTGCGTATTTTCACAGCAACAGGTGTGCCGGTTGCCGCATACTCCGCATCAATGAGCGCCATTGCAATGCTCTTGTCAACAGAGATGCCGCGATAGCCCGTTGTGACAGTGCCGATAACTTTTGACGCGTCCGGAGTGAGGATTTCATAACCGTGGCGTGGAATTGCCTTGTCTTGCAGTTCAATGCCTACTATTTTCCGTTTCAATCCTTGCGCCTTTTGTTCCGCGAGAGCGTCACGCCCTATAAATCCGCCCTCTTTGTCGAGCTTCACGAATATGCCGAGTCCGGCTTCAAGCGGAGTGATATCATCAGCCAGCTCATCGCCGTAGAGTGGCAAGCCAACCTCAAAACGGAGGGTGTCGCGGCATCCAAGCCCGCAGGGGAGCGCCTTGCCGCTTTCCATAAGCGCGTTCCATATTTCAACTATCAGCGCGGGAGCAGCATAAATTTCAAAGCCGTCCTCGCCGGTATAGCCTGTGCGGCTCACAAGCACCGACGCGCCGTTTGGCAGTGCAGTTTCCTTGAATGTGTAGAATGCAAGGTCGGCACAATGGATGCCGAGAATATTTTCCATCACATCTTCGGCAAGAGGTCCCTGAATGGCGAGCTCGCCCAGTTCATCGCTGAGGTCATCCACCTTGACATTGAATCCTTCAGCACATTTTTTCATCCATGCTACATCCTTGTCGATATTCGCCGCATTGATAACGAGGAGGAAATCATTTTCGCCACGCTTGTAAACAAGAAGGTCGTCAATGGTGCCTCCGTCCGGGTGCAGCATCATGCCGTAGAAAATCTTGCCGTCCGGGGCTCCGGCAATATCATTGGTGAAAATGTGGTTCACATATTTTTCGGCTTCCGGTCCGGTAACAAGCACCTCGCCCATGTGGCTTACGTCAAACACTCCGCAAGCTGTGCGGACTGCATTGTGCTCCTCTGTAATGCCGGAGTACTGGATAGGCATATCAAATCCGGCAAACGGGCTCATCTGTGCCCCAAGTGCCACATGCTGTGAGTGCAAGCAAGTTTTCTTTATATTCTCCATGATATAGAAATTTATACAATAAGGTTGATTAGTTCTTTTGTTTCAAGCCCGGAAATTATTTCGCGCACGTCGATTGCGCCCAATGCCGATTCAATAGCCTCGCGGGAGTATTCAACGCCTTTCAGCGGGTCAAGCAGCGCTGAGTCAAGGTCAGAAAGAAGGAAATAATCTCCGGTTAGGTTCATGTTGCGGATTGTGGTGCCTTTCAAATCTATTTCAACACGAAACTCTCCAACTCCGTCAATTCTTGCTGCGCGCACCAATGCACTGCCGGATGTTTTCCTGAAAATCCATTTTCCGGAGGTGAGTTCCTCAGAAAGCTTTTCGATTTCGGTGACAATAGCAGGAGTGAGTGCCATTTCCGCATCACCACACATGTATTTTATCGCAAAGGCTTTGAAATCGTCAAGCGAAATATCTGAGTGGGACTTTATTGTTGTAAGCCTCGATGCTACGCTTTGCACTCCTTTCGATTCCAGCTTCGCCCTTGATGGGGTAATGGCGCGGCTTATATGCCCGGTGTCCAAATCATACAGCATTGTGCCGTGTACAATAGCCCGTGATACTTCCGGAATGTGGTAAAAGGCATTTCCGCTGACTTTCTTTTCTCCGATGAGGATGTCATTTCGTGATGTAGATGAAGCTTCAATGCCGAGGTTGCGAAGCATGGAGGCAATCAGGGAGGTATAATCGGCAAACTGCGTTGTGATAGTCTTTGCTTTGGCGATATAGGAGAACATTATGTTTTTCCTGTCGGCAAAAACACATCCTCCTCCGCTTTTCCTCCTGCAAATATTTATGTTATTGGCGCGGCAATAATCTACATCAACTTCCAAATCTATAACCTGGTTCCTGCCGCAGATAACTGTGGGGTCAACCTGCCATGTGAAAAAAAACTCGTCATCGCAGTTCCGTGCGAGCCACTCTTCCATAGCGAGATAGAATGGCAGGGGGCGGTTTGCATTGTCCGGAAGCAATACGTGTTTCATGTGGCACCGTGTTGGTCGATAATGTTACAAAAGTAATGAATAATTACCTAAATAACTACGCATGGCGGGAAAAAAGAAAATATTCACAGGTGCATGAATATTTATGCTTTTTCTTCCGGAAGGTATATGAGAGTACAGGCTCGGGAAGGATCCAGTATTTCTTTTGCGGCGTGTTGTATATCCTCAGCCACCAGTGATTTATAGCGGCGCAAAGTGTCATTTATATTCTCACCGTGCATTTCTGCCATAGCGATTTTTCGTGCTTTAGCGAGATAGTTTGTGGTGGAGCGCACGAAATTGCTTTCAAATTTATTCAATGCGCGTTCCAGTTCCTGTTGCGTAGGAGGTGTTTCGCATATTCTTTGCGCTTGCAATGCGAGCTGTTGCTGCGCCGTTTTGACCGTATCGGCATTGCCGTCCACAAGCATTCCTCCCATCAAAAGGTATCCTGGGTCTTCGCTTCCAAGAATTGAGGCATCAGCTTCGGTGAAAACGCTGTCTTTCATTATCAGTTCACGGTGGAATCTTGATGATTCGCCGTTTGCAAATATGTCTGTGAGAAGGTCCGCAGCCGGGAACAAAGGATGTGAGTATCCCGGCATAGGATACATCACAGAAAGAAGTGCCGCAGGCACCGGTCTTGTTACCTTCAATGTCCTCGGTGATGTAACCGGTGGTTCCTGCGGGTAATTTCTTGGCGCTATGTCACGCCTCGGGATAGGACCGAACCATTTTTCTGCAAGTGCGCGAGTGCGTTCCAATGTTATGTTTCCTGCCACGGAAAGGACGGCATTGTTTGGCGCATAATGGGAATAGAAGAAGTTGCGGACATCGTCCTGAGTCACGGCGAGAATATGGTCGGTAGATAGCCCGATGGTCTGCCAACGGTAAGGGTGCTGTTTGTACAGCAGGGCGCGCATGAGCGAATCGACATCGCCATACGGTCGGTTTAGGGTAGTCTGTTTAAATTCCTCCACCACTACTTGCCGCTGCACCTCAAGGGCTTTGTCGGAAAAGGCGAGTTGCAGCATTCTGTCGCTCTCAACCCAAAATGCAGTTTCAGCATTGACAGCCGGCACAACGGTGTAGAAATTCGTGAAATCATTGCTTGTCCATGCGTTGTTCCATCCTCCGGCAAGCTCCACCTCCCTGTCGAAATCAACGATATTCACGGACCCGCCGAACATGAGGTGCTCAAACAGGTGAGCCATGCCGGTAAGTTGCGGGTGCTCATCCCTTGCGCCGACATTGTACAAGATATTCACCGCCACTTTTGCGGTTGAGGTGTCGGCATGATGCACTACCCTCAATCCGTTGGCGAGGGTGAAGGAGGTGGTTTCAATCATTTATTTACGAAGGACTTTTGCGGCAATAATCCTGACATCTTCAACAGGACGGTCATTTGCGTCAGTCTCCACTTTCTGGATTTTGTCAACTATATCCATGCCGGAAATCACCTCTCCGAATACGGTGTAAGAACCGTCAAGGTGTGGCGTGCCTCCAATTGTGGAGTAGACTTCCCTCTGCTCGTTGGTGAGGGTGTCGGGCGCTGCGGCAACTTTGGCGTCAGTTTCGGCAATGAGCTTTTCCTGGAGTTCCTGAAGCGCCGCCTGGTTTCTTTCCCTGCGGAGCGCCATGATGGTGTCCCGGTTCTCTAATGCAAGCTTGTTGAACACTTCCTGGCGCTGCTGCTGTATGCGGCGTGCATTCATCTGGTCAAGCTGCCCGGGAGTGTAGGTGGTGCCGGTGACAATATAGAACTGTGAGCCGCTGCTCTGCTTATTTGGATTCACAGCGTCTCCCTCCCTCGCGGCAGCAAGCGCGCCACGCTTATGGAAATGCTTCGGGTAAACAAATTCCGCATCGATTTTGTATCCCGGGTCACCCATTCCAAGCATTTTGCCCTTAGGGGCGTTTTTTGAATCAGGGTCGCCTGTCTGCACCATGAAATCATTTATGACGCGGTGGAAAAGCACTCCGTCATAGAAGCCGGAATCAACGAGGTGTACAAAATTTTCGAGGTGGCGTGGGGTATCTCCGTAGAGGAGCAGTTTTATGTTTCCAAGTGTTGTTTCGAGTTCAACAACCACGTCTTTATTGTTTGTGTCTGTCTGTGTCATATCGGTAGATGCTTTTGCGGCGCCGGTCAGAAGCAGTAATGTTGCTGCGAGCGCCGCCGTGAATTTTTTCATATGGTTCATGGCTGGTGCGTGGGTTTATATCGCTCCGGTGGGATTCAGTCGTTTGTATATTCTTCTGAAATTGTCATCGGTCTTGCTCAGCTCTTCTGCTCTGTCCGCATAGTCGCTTCCCCATATCCCGCTGATAAGGTCAGGCAGATATTTTCTTTCCCTGTCCTTGTCTATAGCAGCAGCAATGAGGGTTGAAATCGGCTTTGAATATGCCTGTTGTTCTATTGCAGCGAGGTATCTTGCCGCGCTTGCTACAAATTGCCCGGTTTTATCGACCTGAATCATGTTTTGCACGAGTTCGTCCATAATATGGTCGCAAAGCCCCATGTGGTTGGCGATATATTCGTATGTAAGAAGCCCGTCAGGGTCGTTTGCCAGACGTTTTTTCAGTTCTTCGTCCATAATAAATATTGTTATGGTATGGTTTTAGATTACAAACATAAGAATTTTTTTTGAATAGTAGTAGAAATATTTCCCGGTAAAGGCAACATAAGCTATCTTTGCCGCGTTTTCCGATAAACATTCCGTATGATAGAACGCATAGTTATAATAGACCGGGTTGATCCGGTGAGCTTTTATGGTGTCAACAACTGCAATATGCAGCTTGTGCGCAACCTTTTCCCGAAACTTCGCATTGCCGCCCGCGGAACCATCATCAAGGTTTTAGGTGATGAGAATGAAACCGCTGAGTTTGAGAAGAAGATTCACGAACTGGAGGATTATTGCGTGAAATACAACAAGCTGTCCGAGGATGTCATCCTCGACATAGTGCGTGGCGAGACTCCCAAAAGCGTCAAGAGTGACGGTGTTATTATCTTCGGTGTCAACGGCAAACCTATCAGTGCCCGCAATCCGAACCAGCAGCGACTTGTTGAGGCGTTCAATAACAATGACCTGACATTTGCGCTCGGTCCGGCAGGTACCGGAAAAACATACATAGCGATAGCCCTTGCTGTAAAAGCGCTAAAAAACAAGGAGGTAAGGAAAATAATACTGTCACGCCCTGCTGTTGAAGCAGGAGAAAAGCTCGGTTTCCTGCCCGGTGACATGAAGGACAAGATTGACCCGTACCTGCAGCCGCTATACGATGCATTAGAGGACATGATTCCTGCCGTGAAGCTGAAAGAGTACATGGAAAACAATGTGATTCAGATAGCACCTCTTGCTTTCATGCGCGGGCGTACACTGAATGACGCGGTGATTGTGCTTGATGAGGCGCAGAACACTACTACACATCAGATAAAGATGTTCATGACCCGCTTAGGCATGAATGCCAAGATGATTGTTACCGGTGACGCTACACAAATAGACTTGCCGCGAAGCGTTCCCTCCGGTCTGATACGAGCGCTGAAGATTCTGGAAAACGTAGAGGGAATAGGTCGCATAGAGTTCGGTAAGAAGGATATTGTACGTCACGCTTTGGTGCAGAGGATTGTCGAGGCGTATGAGAAATATGACCACGCTGAGAATCAGCCTGAGAAGCGGATTTCTCCGGAAGACGAGGAGCAGGCGTAGCCGCTTTAGCCGCTTGTTTAGGGTTGCCGGTTTTTTGAGCTGATGCTTTGCGGCGTGAGGCACGGCGGTCAATCTCCCTTTTGATGAATTTGAAGATAACGGTTGCTTCCGGTGAGACAGTTATGATTTCACCGGATAGGGCGTATTCCATAACGGCAGTGAACACCTCGCCTTTAACCTGAGTTGAGCAGTCTTTGATGATTTCATACCATGCGGTACAGAATGTGAAATGGGTTTTCATAGGTGTGTAAAGTCTATAAGTAAATTTATAAGGTGTGTTTGTTGTTTTCTGCTGCAAAGATAACATATTAAATTGTAATAGAGCAAATATTATTCCAGTTTTTTTGCAATGATAAAATTTTTTTGCCCTCTGATGTCACACTTAATGGGATTTTTGGCTCTAATATATAGATAGTAGTTATTTTAAAGAAGCATTAATATGAACTTGCGAGTAATAGTTGCAGCATTTGCTGTTGCATGCCTGAGCGGGTATTCCCAAACGAATGAGAATAATTTCCGTATAACCGGAAAAGTGACTAACGTTCCGGATAGCGCAACAGTGTGTTTGATGCGTCCTTCCGGAAGGGTGGTCGAGAGGCTTGTTACAGACACCATACATGACGGCAGCTTCCTTCTTACTGGCTCTGTAAATGAAGGAAACAATATTTTGTATCTTATTGTAGATGGAAGGGGATTTCCAAGTTTTTTTTCACATATCGTAGTTTTTCCCGGCGCTGAAATAAATATTACAGGTGATGGAGTATTATTTCCTTTATGGACTATCGATAGCCCTTCTCCTCTACAGAAAAGCATTGCGGCAATGACTGCAAGCCAGATGCCTGAATATGAAGAGTCCCTGAGGTATAGCATAGAAGAGTCTGACCTGATGTACTATATTTATGTAGATAACAAAGGTGCTGAGGATGTGGAAAAGGAAACCTGGAAGAAAATAAATGCACTACGCAAGAAGTCTGACCCATGTGATAGCATAACGACTGCAAAAAAGCTCGAATATATGGTCAGTGCACCGGTAGATGATATCTGGATGTATGAGTACCAGAAACTTGTGGAGAATTTGCTCAATAACCCAAATATGCGGGATGCTGAAAAAATCAGAAGTTTGTCCAGCAGGATTGATGATGAGAATTATGCTTCCGTTTATGGCAAAAAGATAGGAGCATTGCTGTCTATTGACAGGAAATTGCAAAAAGGTGATAAAATACCTGCGGGGGAATTTGTTGATGCTGACGGTAATGCCCGTAGTTTAAATGAGTTTCAAGGCAAGTACATATTGCTTGATTTCTGGAGTGCAGGTTGCGGACCGTGCGTCATGTCTTTTCCTGAAGCGGAGGAGGTTGCAGCAAAGTACAGTGACAAACTTGCTTTTGTGAGTTTAAACCAGGATGAGGACCGGATATGGAAAGAGGCTTTGAGCAGATATAAGCTTAATGGAATCCAATGGAATGGTTACCGTGAGGAAGGAGTGATGATGTTTGATAGACTTGGAAATGGCGCAATCCCGTTTTATGTGCTCATTTCTCCGGATGGTGTTATCAAGGAAACATGGAGCGGATACGGCAAAGGTTACCTTATGAAAAAGGTAGACAACCTGTTGGGGGAAAACAGCAAATAAAAAAATGGACCGAGGTGAAAATGCGGCATTGTTGCCAAATATCCCTGCTTACTGCTAAAGCGATTCGTCAATGGACACTGCATAAGGAAGGTATATAAAAAATGTCAGACCCGCGAATCACTTCGAAGGTCTGACCCACAAAATTATTTTGCTCTCAAATATATAATAATAACTCTCTTTCCTATGTTTTATTATTCCGCAGATTGATTATTCTCGCGGTTGTCGCGATTTTCACGACGGGGACCGCGATTGTCTCTACGAGGTCCACGGTCGTTACGGTCTCCACGGGGACGGTCACCTTCGCGGCGGGGACGTTCAGCTCTTGGAGCTCTCTCCCTTTCAACATAGCCTTCGGGCTTGGGCTGAAGTGCACGCATTGAAAGGCGGTATTTGCCTGTTTTCTTATCGATTTCAATGAGTTTCACTTCAACTGTATCTCCTTCCTTAAGTCCGGAAGCAGCCATGTCGTCAAGCCTGTTCCATGAAATTTCTGAGATGTGGAGAAGTCCGTCGCGATTAGGCATAAATTCCACAAATGCACCGAAATCAAGTATAGAACGGACTTTGCCGGTGTAAACCTTGCCTTCTTCGGGAAGCTCAACAATAGCGTTGATCATCTCAAGCGCTTTGTCGATAGCGGCTTTGTTTGAAGCGGCAACTTCGATGTATCCGCCATCTTCTATCTCATCGATGCTGACAGTAGCACCGCTTGCTTCCTGGATGCCCTGGATAACTTTTCCGCCCGGTCCGATAACTGCACCGATAAGCTCTTTGGGTATAAGCATGGTGACGATGCGGGGAACATGAGGCTTGTAGTCTTCGCGGGGTGCCGGGATTGTCTGCTCGATGATGTTGAGGATATGGAGGCGACCGTCACGAGCCTGGAGGAGTGCGCGTTCAAGAATCTCGTATGAGAGTCCGTCACACTTGATATCCATCTGTGTGGCTGTGATGCCGTCGCGTGTGCCAGTAACCTTGAAGTCCATGTCGCCGAGATGGTCCTCGTCGCCGAGAATGTCAGAAAGCACGGCATATTTGGCGTTGTCAGTGTCTGTGATAAGACCCATAGCTATGCCGCTGACAGGCTTTTTCATCTTCACGCCTGCATCAAGGAGCGCGAGCGTTCCTGCACAAACAGTAGCCATAGATGATGAGCCGTTGCTCTCAAGGATGTCGCTGACAATGCGGCAAACGTAGGGGAAATCATCGGGGAACATACGCTTGAGCGCACGGTGAGCGAGGTTTCCGTGACCGATTTCACGGCGTCCTACTCCACGCTGTGCCTTAGCCTCTCCGGTAGAGAAGGGGGGGAAGTTATAGTGGAGGAGGAATCTTTCCTTGCCCTGGTTGAGCACATCGTCAACAATCTTTTCATCGAGCTTGGTGCCGAGTGTTACGGTTGAAAGGCTCTGGGTTTCACCACGTGTGAATACAGCAGATCCGTGAGGTCCGGGAATATAGTCCACTTCGCACCAGATGGGGCGTATTTCAGTGGTCTTGCGTCCGTCAAGGCGGGTGCCTTCATCGAGGATGCAACGGCGCACAGCCTCTTTTTCAACATCGTGGTAATATCTTTTTACAAGGGGAGTCTTTTCATCACGCTCCTCTTCGGGGAGGGACTCGATGTATTCCTTGCAGATAGCATCAAACTGCTCCTGGCGCCAGTGCTTGTCAGCGCATCCTGCCTGAGCGATTTTGTATGCTTTGTCGTAGCATTTGTCATGAACGTCCTTGCGGAGCTCTTCATCATTGACCTCGTGGCAGTATTCGCGCTTTGCGATGCCAACTTCTTTTGCAAGCTCCATCTGGGCAACGCACTGCACCTTGATTGCATCGTGGGCGGCTTTGAGAGCAGCAAGGAGTTCAGCCTCGCTCACCTCGTTCATTTCGCCTTCCACCATCATGATGTTGTCGTATGTAGCGCCGACCATTAGCTCCATGTCAGCTTTTTCAAGCTGCTCGAAAGTGGGATCGATTACAAATTCGCCGTCAATTCGTGCAACGCGCACTTCTGAGATAGGACCGTTGAAAGGTATATCGCTCACAGCGATTGCAGCCGAAGCGGCAAGTCCTGCAAGAGCATCGGGAATATCCACACCGTCAGTTGAGTACAGTGTGATGTTTACAAATGTATCAGCGTGGTAATTGTCAGGGAAAAGGGGGCGGAGTACTCGGTCAACAAGACGTGATGTGAGGATTTCATAGTCAGAAGCACGACCTTCGCGCTTGAGGAATCCACCGGGGAAACGTCCGAATGAAGAGAATTTCTCTTTGTACTCTACCTGAAGGGGCATGAAATCGACTCCCTCGCCAGCCTCCTTAGCAGAGACAACGGTTGCGAGAATCATGGTGTTGCCCATGCGCAGCTCTACCGCTCCATCCGCCTGCTTGGCGAGCTTGCCGGTCTCGAGAGTTATAGTCCGACCGTCAGGCAGCGAGATGGTTTTCTTGATTGGTTGTAACATAAATCTGTTTATCTAATTCTTTGTTCTTCGTAAAAATCGCACAAAGTTACTAAAATATTATGAGTAATGAGGTAAAAGGAGGCGTTTAAATTGTGGCAATAGCCAGGGAAAGTTGTAATTTTGTGTTGAATGAAGCAAAAAATGCACATAATTTGCCTGCGTACGGTGCGCTATAGCGACAGCCATAGCATCCTTTCCGCCTACTCCCTGGAGGGGGGTAGGGTGTCCTTTCTGGTCAGTGACGGCAAGGGTCGCGAAGCGTCACGCAGGCGTGCGCTCACCCAGCCGCTCGGGATGCTTGAATGCGTGGCGGACATAAGACCGGACCGGGAGATTCACCGTATAGGGGAGATGCGCGCCACTTACCCGCTTGCCGGGCTGAGGAGCAATCCGGTGAAATGCGCAATAGCTTTATTCATAGCCGAAGTGCTTGGCTCGCTTTTGCGTGAAAGCCAAAGAGATGAGGGGGTCTGGCGTTTTGTTGAAAGCTCCGTGCTTGCGCTTGACGGCATTGAAGGAGCTCGTGCCGCTAATTTCCACCTGTGGTTTCTTTACGGCATGGGCAGGTGCCTGGGAGTAAGCCCAGACACATCGGAGTATTATCCGGGAGCCGTGTTTGACATGGATAGCGGCATATTCCGCCGGAGCGCGCCGCTCCACAGGAATTTTGTGTCTGCCGAGCGTTCCGGCAGCGTAGCTCTGCTTGGGAGGATGACTCTGGAAAATATGCACCTTTTCCGGTTTACGCGCGAACAGCGCAATGAAACCCTTGACGGCATACTTCATTTTTTATCAATGCACCATGCGCCGCTGTCAGGTTTGAAAAGCCTTGATGTGCTCAGAGCCTTGTTTTAGATAGCGCCTCGAGGATATACCTCGCAACTGAGTCGTCATTGTTAGACCCGATTACTATGTCAGCAGCTTCCTTGACCTGTTCGACCGCATTTGCAGTAGCAACCGAAGTGTCCGCGACCGCCATCATCGGCAGGACCGCAGAGGGCTGCCGCTG
>DAAJ01000026.1 GCA_001701115.1 Bacteroidales bacterium GP2 | reverse complement strand
TGCCGATGCCTGCACCTTTGCCTCCGCCGATGAGCGCTCCTAAGCCTGCGCCGAGAGCGGCACCGCCGCCACCGCCAATGAGCGCGCCTTTACCTGTGTTGGTGAAACTGCTGCAACCTGAGGAAGCGAGTAAACAGAGCGACAATGCCCCGATGGTGAAAATGTTGACTTTTTTCATAATTTCAATTTTTAATAAGTTTAATGCCACCCGGGGACTGCAGCAGATTTTCCGCGCTTCATCAAATCGGGCTTTCATAATAGAAATACAACTAAGCAGTGGATATGGTTCTGAAAAAAGTTGTTTATTTAATCTTTATGCAAAAATAAATTTTTATTAATTTTGTAGCATAAAATAACAAGGAGAATGACACGCATACATTCAATAAGACCCGAACGCGGCTCCAATATGATGTATCATGTTGGTGCTCTGATAGCTGTGACTGCCTGGGGGGGCTCGTTCATTTGCACGAAAGTGCTATTGAATAGCGGTCTGAGTGCGGTTGAAATATATTTATGCAGATTTTTGCTTGCATATATATTCACTTTGCTGATATGTCCCCGTCCTTTCCTTTCGCGCAGCGTGCGTGATGAGCTTCTGTTTTTTCTATGCGGAGTGTGCGGCGGGTCAGTGTATTTCATAGCTGAGAATGTTGCGGTTGAGTACACTCTTGTGAGCAATGTGTCGCTGATAGTGACTTTGTCGCCGCTGCTCACCACCATTATTGTTGCAGTGATGTATAAGAGCGAGCGGATAAGCAAAGGGGTTGTCATAGGGTCCTTGATTGCGCTCGGCGGAGTTGCCTGCGTGATTTTCAACAGCAGCATGAATCTGGAAGTCAATCCGATAGGAGATTTGCTTTCTTTGCTTGCCGCAATTTGCTGGGCAGTGTACAGCGTGATACTTCGCCCTTTGACCAGCACCTACAGCACATGGTTCATCACCCGCAAAACATTTTTCTATGGTCTTGTGACCGCATTGCCGTTTCTGCTCCTTGACAAAACGCACATGAGTTTTTCAATGCTATTTTCGCCGGAAGTGTTCGGCAACCTGCTTTTCCTTGGTCTTTTTGCCTCGCTTGTGTCATATCTTTTATGGGGCAGTGCGGTAAAGCATTTGGGCGCCGTCAAGACAGGCAATTACCTGTATTTCTGTCCTATAGTCACCCTTATATTATCGGCATGGCTTTTGAGCGAGAAGGTGTCGATTGTCGGCTATATAGGGTGCGCGCTGATTCTCGGAGGGGTGATAGCGAGTGAAAAGATAGGTAAAGGCGCCCCGGAGGGTCGCGATTCAGCCCCGCGCTGAATAATTATTCCTGTGCTGTGAGGAAATCAATCTCCTCAAGCAGCATTTCTGCGGGGCGTTTTGTGAGCGGTGATGCTTTCATCGCTTCTGCCTCAATCTCAGCCTTAAATTCTTTTGCAGGCGAGGGGAGCAGGTTCCACAGCAGCCTTATTCCACCATATCTGAGCATTTCATCTGTTGATTGAAGTGCCGCAGCAGCTATCTCAGAAGCAAATGGCAGTTTGCGCAACAGTTTGTGGCAAAGAATGTCGGTCACCTCAACCGCTTTGCTTTGCCTGAGCCACTCCATAGCCAGTTCATGCGTCATTTCCTCGGGCGGGAAAATCATGGGTGCAATAAGCATGCTCTCGCGCGTGCGCGCGTCATTATATAATTGCAGTGCCAGCTCCATGTTTTTTCCGGTGTTAGCCGCTATTTCGTCAAGTTGCGGCAGGTTTACTCCGAAGATAATTGGGAAAGGTGAGCCAGCCTTTCGTAGGGTGTCAGCGACAATTCCGTTTCGCATCGCGAAAAGATTGCGCTTAATGGTCTGCATATCGTTGAATTGTGCCATGGTTTGCAATTTTGTGGCAAAGGTACAAAAAAGCTCGTTGCATATTTCCGCTAAAGGGATTATCTTTGCATCTTGTATGAATTATCCCAACACAAAAATAAAACTTTTTGCAATGGTTTTGAAACGGATGGTTTTGGGAGTGTGTCTTGCCGTAGCCAGCAGCTTGGCGGCTCAGACCCAGATGGACAGCCTCCCCATAAAAAGCATAAACGGCACCGCTTACCACTACTATGAGGTTGGAGCCAAGGAGACTATATACTCTATCAGCAGAAAGCTGAACATACCGCAGAGCGAAATCGAGCGGCTGAATCCTTCGGTTGCCGACGGGCTGAAGGCGGGGCAAACCCTTTATTTCCCGGTGTCCGGGGACATAGAAGGTCAAATCCATGTTGTTAAAAACAAGGAAACCCTTTATGGCATCAGCAAGCAGTACGGTGTCACACCTGAGCAGCTGTGTGAATGGAATCCCTCGGCGCAGGATGGCATCCGTCCGGGTCAGAGGCTTATTGTAAGCGCTCCGGTGTCTGTGCCTTCGGAATCGGTGCCTGCCGCAGAGCTTGTGCCCGCAATGAAGAAGCATGTAATAGGCGAAGGGGAGACCCTTTATGGAATAGCCCGCGCAAACGGCACCACAGTCGATGCTATCCTTGCCGCAAATCCCGGTCTTGACCGTGAGCGTTATTCATCCGGCACGGTGATTTTGCTTCCGGAAGCAGGCAATGATGAATCGCTTGTGGCACTTGTTGACGCCCCGCAGCCGGCAGTGGTGGATGTTCCGAAAAAGGAATCGTCCGAGCCTGAGGAGATGCCTGTGAATGAAGTCCCTGTGGTGCAGGAGCCTGTTACCCAAGTTCCGGTGCCTGAAAATAAAAAAGAGGTCTATAAAGTAAAAAATAAAGACACATTCTTTTCCATAGCCCGGGAATACGGGATAAGCGTTGAGGAGCTTGAAGCGGCAAATCCTGATGTGATAAGCCTGCGCAAAGGGATGGAACTTGTGATTCCGAAATCCGGTGATGCAGCAGAAGAGAATCCTGTTGCAATGCAACCAGGCTTCGAGCCTGTCGAGGAGGTGTCGGAGGTTTCCGGTTCGATGACTATCGCGGTGACTTTGCCCTTCATGCTTTCTAATGAGGAACAGTCACGCCAGGCGCAGTTATATACTGAGTTTTACAAGGGATTCCTTGTTGCAGTGGACAGCATGCGCAATTGCGGCACGGCAATCAATATCCTCACTTTTGACAGCTCCGATGCCGGTGGCATAGCCAGCATTATAGCCAATCCGCAGCTTGCAGAGGCAAATGTGATAATTGCATCGGACAATGAAGGGCAGCTGAACGCGCTCGCCGATTACGGGCGCAACCACAACATAGATGTTTTGAACCTCTTTGTTGTCAAGGACGAAGCATATCTCACCAACCCGCGGCTCATGCAGGGAAATATTCCCCACCACGACATGTACCGCAAGGCTATCAACGGCATCCTCAAGAACCTCGGCAGCCACACTCCGGTAATACTGACAAGAAACAATGGCGAGAAGGATAAAGAGGAGTATGTTGAGATGCTGAAAGTGGAGCTTGCATCACGCGGCATAGATTACAAGGAGATTTTCTTTGACGGCACGATGAATGGCTCTGCTTTGGACGAACTTGATATTAACGGGCAGTACGCTTTTATTCCCAACTCTGGCAAACAGGTGGAGCTGAACCGTGTTCTACCGGCAATTATAGAATTTAAGGAGAAGTCGCTCAATCCTGACCCGGTGAAGGTTTTCGGTTATCCTGAATGGATAACTTTCCGTGGTGAGACGCTTGCCAATATGCACAAGGCAAACACTACTGTTTACAGTCGCTTCTTCACCGACCCGGATGACGCGACCGTGAAGAATATTGAAAAGAAATATGTTGAATGGTATGGCGCTCCTATGGCTAACTTCATGCCCCGTCAAGGTCTTTTCGGGTTCGATGCAGGAATGTTTATTATCAACTGGCTCAGGAGCGGAAGCGAAAACCCGGTGAAATGGGAAGGTGTACAGAATGGTTTTGACTTCGAGCAGATTCCAGCCGGAGGGAATGTGAACAGCAAGCTATACTTTATCAACTATCGTCCGAGCGGGCTGATAGACAAGAAATCATTGTAAGGAGGTGCGTGTATGTTGAGAAAGGTATTGTTGTCAGTGTGCTTCATCGCTGTTCTCTGCGGGTTCCCGGCAAGTGGTCAGAGGATGTATGAGCCGAAAGTGTATGTCGGCGCAAAAGGTGGTGTCACAATGTCCAATGTCCAGTTTACTCCTCATGTCAAGCAGACCCTCAGGCAGGGAATGCTCATGGGCGCTACTGTGAGATATACCGAAGAGAAGGTGTTCGGTCTAATCGGGGAGCTGTTGTTGGAGCAGAAAGGCTGGAAAGAGAATTTCGAGGAAGCGCCTTTTGCTTATAACCGCGAGTTGACTTATGTTACCCTACCGGTAATGACTCACATTTATTTCGGCAGCTCCAAGTTCAAAGGTTTTGTGAATCTCGGCGCATCGGTAAGCTATTTGCTTGGCACTAAAATAACGTCTGATTTTGACTATGCCAATGCTCTGGCTCAGCCAGGTTTCCCGACATACAGGAGCGTGGAGCAGATGAGCCTTGAAGTGAAGAACAAGTTTGATTACGGCATTCTCGCCGGTCTCGGCATGGAATTCATTATCAAGAAAAAGCATAGCATAGTGCTTGAAGGACGCTATTATTTCGGTCTTGGAAATATTTTCCCCGCCACTAAAAAGGACATTTTTTCCTCTTCAAGGAATACCTCGATTGAGGTTTCTTTAGGATATATGTTCCGCGTCAAATAACGATTTTCCCCTCTGCCGTGGTGATTCTGAACATGAGGTCCCGCAGCAAATCCCATTCTGACTGGCGTGAGCCGATGCCTTTGCTTCGGGTGTCAAATTCGCGTAGTGCTGAAATTATTTCGATTACCTTGAAAGCATTATAGTTTTTTGCGCCGATTTCGTAATTCTTCAGCTGTCCCTGCCACTTGAATCCGAGTGCCGCCATTGCAGATGCCGGCGATTTGTCGCGGGTATAATGGTATATCATGAGGTTTGAGAAGTAGGTGAAGATAGCTGATGCCGTCATCACTGTCGGATTCTTTTTGGGGTTGCTCCTGAAATATTCGATAATCCGGAAAATTTTGTCGGTTTTCTTTTCGGCTATAGCGTCAACAAGCTCGAAATTATTGAAATCCTTGCTGATTCCGATATTGAGTTCAATGCTTTCCGGAGTAATGGTTGCGCCTTTCGGCAGAATCATTGCCATCTTTTCAAGCTGGTTGTACAGGCGTGACACATCATTGCCGATGTAATCCCTGAGCATGGCAATGCCTTTAGGCTCGATGTTAAGCCCAAGTTCTCTTGTTATCGTTTCAATTGCTGAATCAACATCCCGGTCTTTAAGCTTCTTGGATTCAAAAATTACTCCGCCCCCGGCTTTTATTGCCGTGGTGAGCTTTTTCGCCTCAATGGCTTTTCCACGGGAGCAAATGGCGAGGATAGTTGTCGGGTTAGGTTTGGAAACGTAATTGCTGAGCTGGTTAAGCTGGTCAGCTTTCATGTTCTGCGCATCCTTCACTATCACCACCTGCCTCTCGGCTATCATCGGAAACCTCATGCATGTGTCCGCAATGGCGGCAGGGGTGGAATCCTGCGCATAAATGGTGTAAAGGTTGAAATCCCTTTCGCTTTCCGGCAATATCGCTTCAAACAGCTTAGTCAGCTCGTCGATGTAGTATGCCTCCTCCCCGTGAAGCAGGTAAACAGGTGCATAATCTTTCCTCTTAAGAGATTGCTTGAGTGATGCGAATGTGATAGCAGGTGCCGGTGAAGCCATATCGATTATTTTTTCGTAAATTTACGCAAAAAAAGAGGAATAATGCAAGATGAGCCTATATTTCCCGTGCTGAACCTTCCCCCGCAGCCGGTCAAGGTGCGCCGGAACAAGGGATACGAGCTGTATGACACCCTGAGGAAAAAATGGGTTGCTGCAACTCCCGAAGAGTGGGTGAGGCAAAATTTCACCTCCTGGCTTGCCAGTGCAAAAGGTTATGCGCCTTCGTTGATGGCAAACGAGGTGGGTATAAGGCTTAACGGCATGTTAAGGCGCTGCGACACCATTATTTATGACCGTCACCTTAAACCTGTGGCTGTTGTGGAGTATAAAGCTCCGGGTATAGAGATAACCCAACAGGTTTTCGACCAGATAGCGCGGTATAATATGGTACTCGGCGCAAAGGTGCTTATCGTGAGCAATGGATTGCGCCATTTTTGCTGCCGCTTCAACGGCGACAGTTACTTTTTTATACGGGAAGTGCCGGAATATCCGGCACTTATAAGTGAAAATCAGATTTCGTAGTCAACGCATGCCCGCGATTCCTTCACCGGGGCTATTATCGCTGCTGCGGCAACATGGTCGGGATGCTTGGCATATACGGCAACATCCTCCATCGTTGGGACTATTGCTGTGAGTACCACATCCCAATCCTCGGCAGGATTTGAATTTAATCCCACCTCTATTGATTCAAGCACTGGGATTTTGGCTGGAAGGGCATCAAGAGCCTCTTTGAATTTTTTTGCGTAATCGAGTCTTTCTGCGGGAGTGCCGGAAAGTTTGAAGGTTACAATATGCTTTACCATAGTTATTTGTTGTATAGACGTTCTCTTGCTGCAAGTACTTTCTCATCTGTAACGTAGTCGTCGTAATCCATCATTTTGTCAATGATGCCGTTGGGAGTCAGCTCGATTATACGGTTGCAGACGGTCTGGATGAATTCGTGGTCATGGCTCGAAAGAAGTATGTTTCCCTTGAACGAGCGCAGGGTGTTGTTGAAAGCCTGTATTGATTCGAGGTCAAGATGGTTTGTAGGTGAGTCGAGCACCAATGTATTTGCATCCTTGAGCATCATGCGGGCAATCATGCACCTCATTTTTTCACCTCCGGATAGCACGGACGCTTTCTTAAGCACCTCTTCGCCAGAGAAAAGCATCTTACCGAGGAAGCCCTTTAGGTAAATTTCGCTTGAATCGTTGCTGAACTGGCAAAGCCAGTCAACAAGGTTCAGGTCGGTGTTGAAAAACGCCGAGTTGTCGAGTGGGAGATATGCGGTGGTGATTGTCTGTCCCCAGTCGTAGGTGCCCTCATCAGCTTTTCGGTTGCCGTTTATTATTTCAAACAGGGCTGTCATGGCACGAGGGTCACGGCTGAGGAAAGCAACCTTGTCCCCCTTTTCAATCTGGAAATTCACATCCTTGAAAAGCACTTCGCCGTCTACGCTTGCGCTAAGCCCGTGCACTTCAAGTATTTTGTTGCCCGGCTCCCTTTCAGGTGTGAATATTATGCCCGGATAGCGGCGGCTGGAGGGCTGTATCTCCTCGATATTGAGTTTTTCCAGCATCTTTTTGCGGCTTGTGGTCTGCTTGGACTTTGCGACATTGGCGCTGAAACGCTGGATAAATTCAAGGAGTTCTTTTCTCTTCTCCTCAGCCTTCTTGTTCTGCTGTTGCTGTTGGCGAAGGGCAAGCTGGCTTGATTCGTACCAGTAGCTGTAGTTTCCGGCAAAGAGCGACACCTTATTATAATCAATGTCAAGGGTATGGGTTGACACTGCGTCGAGGAAGTGACGGTCGTGCGATACCACAAGCACGGTATTCTCGAAGTTAGACAAGTAGTTTTCAAGCCATGCAACAGTTTCAAGGTCAAGGTCGTTGGTGGGCTCGTCAAGTAGGAGGTTGTCCGGATTGCCGAAAAGAGCCTTTGCAAGCAGAACCCTCACTTTCTCGTTGCCGCTGAGGTCTTTCATGAGCATATAATGCTTGTCCTCTTTTATTCCGAGACCGCTGAGAAGTGCTGCCGCGTCGCTCTCTGCATTCCACCCTTCGAGTTCCGCAAACTTCTCTTCAAGTTCAGAAGCCCTGATTCCGTCCGCGTCCGAGAAATCCTCTTTTGCATATAGGGCATCCTTCTCTTTCATTATGTCCCAGAGGATGGTATGTCCCTGGAGCACAGTATCCATAACTGTGAAGTCGTCGAATTTGAAGTGGTCCTGCTCAAGCACGCTCATGCGCTCGCCGGGACCCTGTGAAATTGTGCCGTGGGTAGGGGAGAGCTGACCGCTGAGCATACGCATCAGGGTTGATTTTCCGGCACCGTTGGCGCCGATGATGCCGTAGCAGTTGCCCGGCGTGAATTTCATATTTACATCCTGGAAGAGCACCCTTTTACCAAACTGGATGCCTAAATTATTGACAGCTATCATATACTCAAGTTGTGAAAAACAGAGTGCAAAGGTAGCTCTTTTTTATGGATTTATTACCTTTGTATTCCATTTGATTAGATAATATGGCTGAATTGAATCCCAGAGATATTGATATAGAAGATTTTGACTATGGTTTGCCGGACGACCAGATAGCCCGCCACCCGCTTGCACAGCGCGACAGGTGCCGCTTGCTCGTGCGTTATCATGACGGCACACTTGAAGAGCGGCTTTTTTGCGATCTTCCGGAACTGCTTCCCGCAAACGCAATGCTTGTGGCAAACAATACGAGGGTGATAAATGCGCGCCTCCGCTTTGTTAAGCCCGGCTCAGGAGCGCGGATTGAAATTTTCTGCCTCGAACCGGAAAACCCCGCTGACTATGAGAGGTCCTTTGCGTCTACAGGAAGTTGCTCATGGATATGCTTTGTGGGCAATTCCAAGAGGTGGAAGGATATGCCTCTGGTTATGCCTCTGGATATCGAGGGCAGAAAAGTGGAACTGTGCGCGGAGAGGCTTGCAAAGAATGGCAATGCTTCAACAGTCCGTTTCAGCTGGGATGATTCCTCGGTCTCTTTCAGCCGTATCATCCAGGCGGCAGGGGAGATACCTATTCCCCCTTACCTCAACCGTAATACGGAGCAGAGCGACTCACAGGATTACCAGACGGTGTATTCCCGCATAGAAGGGTCGGTAGCCGCTCCGACAGCAGGGCTGCATTTCACTCCGGAGCTGTTTGAACGCATACGCCGGAAAGGGGTGGAGTGTGAGGAATTAACCCTTCATGTCGGTGCCGGAACTTTTGCGCCGGTAAAAAGCGACACTGTGGGGGGACATGAGATGCACAGTGAATTTATAAGCGTGAGCCGCAAGCTCATAGAGAGCCTTGCGCGGCAGGACCGTCCCGTAATTGCCGTCGGCACTACATCGGTGCGCACCCTTGAAAGCCTTTACCACCTCGGTTGCATGTGTTCTGAAGGTAAAACACCCGACGAGGTGCCTCAATGGTACCCGTATTCGGATTCGCACCCAGGTTTGACTGTTCCCGAAGCTATGCGTGCATTGCTGCACTACCTTGACTCGGAAGGACTTGACCGCCTTGTCGCTTCAACACGCATAATTATAGCCCCCGGCTACGAATACCGCATAGTCAAAGGCATGGTAACTAATTTCCATCAGCCTAAATCCACCCTTCTGTTGCTTGTATCTGCGTTTACCGGAGGAGACTGGAAGTGGATGTATGAACATGCTGTTTCATCCGGTTTCCGCTTCCTGAGCTACGGCGACGCGCAGTTGCTTCTGTAAGCGTGGAACTTCTGTGGGAAATGTTTCACAGAGTTATCAACATTTCACGGCGGTTATAAACATTTAACTCATTTTGCCGCGGGAATGTGTTGTGCATAACTCATTAATAATATTACTTTGCATAAAATTCCATATAAGCAGAAATGGGTAAAATTATAGCAATAGCAAACCAAAAGGGAGGAGTGGGAAAAACCACCACGACCATCAACCTCGGGGCATCGCTTGCCGCAGCAGGGAAAAAGGTATTGATTGTGGATGCTGACCCGCAGGCAAATGCCACATCTGGTTATGGCATTAAGCCTGAGCAGCTCACCTCTTCTATATATGAATGTCTCGTTGACGATTATCCTATGGATGGCTCCCAGGTGCCGACTTGCGTGGAGGGGCTTGACCTTGTTGGTTCAAGAATAGACCTCGCCGGAGCTGAAATAGAACTTATAGACCGCCCTAACCGCGAAAGGGCGCTTGCAAACAGCCTTAAGGGCATTGCGGACAAATACGACTATATCCTTATTGACTGTTCACCCTCGCTCGGACTTATCACTGTCAACGCCCTTACTGCCGCAAATTCAGTAATCATCCCCGTGCAGGCTGAATATTTTGCGCTTGAAGGCATTACCAAGCTGATTAACACCATAAGGATTATCAAGCCGAAGCTGAACCCCGGGCTCGAAATCGAGGGAGGTCTTTTTAGAGCCATATACAGTANNNNCTCGCCAACCAGATATACGAGGAGCTGAAAGGGCATTTCGGGGACATGGTTTTCAACACTGTCATTCCGAGAAACATAAGGCTCAGCGAAGCTCCGTCACACGGGTTGCCGGCACTTGTATATGACCCGGAAAGCCGTGGAGCAACATCCCACAATATGCTTGCGAAAGAAATAATATCAAAGCACAAACGCGCTAAATCCTGATACTGTATATGGCTCTAAAAAGACCAGCACTCGGCAGAGGGCTCGACTCGCTTATTTCCATGGACGATGTGCCCGCAAGAGGGTCATCGGCAATCAATGACATTGACATTAACCAGATTTCGCCGAACCCTGAGCAGCCGAGAACCACTTTTGACTCCGAAGCGCTCGAAGAACTCGCAACCTCGATTCGTGAACTCGGCATCATCCAGCCTTTGTCGCTCAGGAAGACTGGACCGGACACTTACCAGATTATTGCCGGTGAGCGCAGATACCGTGCTGCAAAGCTCGCCGGGCTCACCAGCGTGCCGGCATATATACGCACCGCTTCCGAGAGCGAGCTCACCGAGATGGCTCTAATAGAGAATATACAGCGCGAGGACCTCAACGCAATTGAAATTGCGCTTACATTCAAAAAGCTCATTGACCAGTACAGCCTTACACAGGAACGCCTCAGTGAGAGGATTGGCAAGAAACGCGCTACAATAGCTAATTTCCTCCGCCTTCTCCGGCTCCCTGCTGAGGTGCAGCTCGGGCTTAGAGACAGGAAAGTGGACATGGGGCATGCAAGGGCGCTCCTTTCTGTTGAAAACCCCACATTGCAGCTCAAGCTTTATGAGCGGATCATCAAAGAGGGGCTTTCGGTGAGGAAAGTAGAGGAACTTGCTAAAAAGATGAGGGAGGAGGAACCCGAGAAACCACGGAAGAGTGAGCCATCGCAGGATTTTGATTTGCTGAAGAACCATCTTTCGGCTAAATTCAAGGCTCCTGTAAGTTTCTCATGTGACCGTTCTGGAAAAGGAAAAATCACGTTCAGTTTCAAAAATGAGAATGAACTTGAGAGATTAATTACTATCTTTGACGGAATAAAACAATCTGACAACCAGTCATAAGTTATGGAAATAGGGTAGGCAAAGGCTTGATAAGCCTGATTGTCTGCTTGTTATGTGATGAAAAGTGGAATTTCGGAACATATAGGGAAAAAACTCAACGCCACCATCAGGAGTGTGTTGACCGCAATTGTTATCGCGGTCATCTGCCCTTTTAACGTTTTTTCTGAAAGTCCGCAGAAACCCATAAAGCCGGTAAAGCGCAATCCTGTAAAAGAGCTTCCGGACTCCATAAACCTCAATTCACCGTTAAAGCTGCCTGCTGAGGTGGTTCAGGACAGCCTGAACGCTTCCGGCAAGAATGTGGATGTGGTGCCTATTGACAGTTTCCCCGTTTTCAACGCCGGAAACATGTATGAATTGCCGGATAGCCTTCGCCCGGCTGTGAGCGAAAAAGTAAAGGTCTTTGACCCAGACCCAATAAGGGCTGTGTGGATGTCGGCTCTTTTTCCGGGGCTCGGTCAGGCGTATAACCGCCGTTACTGGAAGTTGCCTCTTGTTGTTGCCGGATTCATGGGTCTCGGCTACGGCACGTCATGGAATAATACCATGCTCCGCGACTACACGAGGGCGTATGCCGACATTATGGACAATGACCCGTCCACAAAAAGCTACATGGATTTCTTCCCCTCTACCGTAAAGGAGGAGAACCTTGATAAAACCTGGCTTACAAATGTGTTGAAGTCGCGTAAGGACTATTACCGCCGAAACCGCGACCTTTGCATCATTTCAATGGTAGGTGTTTATCTTCTTGCTATGGTTGACGCTTATGTCGATGCCTCACTTGCGCATTTCGACATTTCGCCAGACCTTTCAATGGAGCTTGCCCCGGCTGTTATTCCGGACAAGCGTAACCGTCCCGGAGTAGGACTCCAGTGGGCACTTAGATTTTAAATGAAAAACTTGCGATGATGAGAACAAAAAAGATTTTGCTGTCAATAGCTTTAGGATGCTTCAGCCTTTCAATGAGCGCAAAGGCGTTGAGCATACTCGACATCAAGCATTCGATAACGGATGACAATGTTATTGCTCCCGAAAGTTTTGAAACCAAAACCAAGGAGCTTGAAGAAAACTTTTTCCTGAAGCACTATGCAAGCAGGGCGGTTGACACCGGCTCCCCCAGAATCGGCACGCCTGCGGAATATGAGGAATTTCTGAGCAAACTGCCCACCGAAATAGAGTTGCCCTACAACTCAATCGTTGGCAAGTTCATTGACATGTATCTTGGCAAGAGGCGCACTCTTGTCGCCGATATGCTTGCGCTCAATAATTATTATGGCAATATTTTCGTTGAGGAGCTTCTCAAAGAAAAACTCCCGCTGGAACTGCAATATCTTCCGGTGATAGAAAGTGCATTGAACCCTAACGCGGTGTCACGCGCCGGTGCTGTGGGGCTTTGGCAGATTATGCCTGCCACTGCAACCGGACTTGGTCTTGAGGTGAACTCGCTTGTTGACCAGCGCCGTGATCCGCGCCTTGCTACCCGCTATGCTGTCCGTTACCTCAAGCAGCTTTATGACATCTACGGTGACTGGTCGCTTGCCATTGCCGCTTACAACTGCGGTCCGGGCAACGTCAACAAGGCCCTGAGGAGAGCGGGCGGAGGCAAAAAGGACTATTGGGAAATATACCCGTACCTCCATGCCGAGACAAGGGGCTATGTGCCTGCTTTCATTGCTGCGAACTATGTGATGAACTACTATAATAAATATGGTATCAATCCGACTCTTGTAAAAAACAAACTCATTACCGACACTGTGCTGGTGAACCACAGGGTTCATTTCAATCAGATTGCCGAGGTGCTTAATATCCCGGTGGAAGAAATCAGGATGCTTAACCCGCAGTTCCGCAAAGATATTATTCCCGGTGACAACCATCCCTACGCCCTTGTGCTTCCTTCGCAGCAGTGCCTTAGTTATATAATGAGTGAGGATGCTATTCTCAACTGCAATGCCGACTCCTATGCGAGAAGAACCAGGGTAGAGCCGGGTGAGTCGACAGTGCATAATGCTGACGGAAGCACAAGCAAGCTCGTTAGGAAGAACCATACGGTAGGTCGTGGTGAAAACCTCAGGGACATAGCCAAGAAGTATGGCGTCAGCGCAACAGACATAAAAAGGTGGAACAAAATGCGAAGCGGCATAGTCAGGGCTGGGCAGAAGCTCGTAATCGAAGTGCTTGAAAAGGATGGGGGAGACGCTCCGCAGCTTGCGGCAAATACTGAAATGGAAAGCGATACAGCATTGGTGGCGCAGGACGCATCTGCGGAAAGCGATGCAGATAATCCTGCTTTCGTGTCACAGGCAGTGAAGCCTAAGCCTCAGATCCCCGCTTCTGCAGAGCCGGCGAAAGTTCCGGCAAAGCCTGTCAGCAGTGCAAAATCCTCCTCATCATCCACTGCCAAGCAAAAAACGGCACAGCCGGCTGCCGCTACAACCTACAAGGTTAAGAGCGGTGACACTCTTGACAGGATTGCAAGGCAGTACGGCACAACTGTTGCCGCGCTCCGCCAGGCTAACGGCATGGGACCCAACCATTCCAGAATCAACATCGGTCAGGTGCTCAACATTCCGGCAAAGACAGCGGCTCCTGCGGCAAAAAGCTCAACATCATCAAAAAAACGCCGTAGATAATCACCCAAGATTGCAAAAAGAAATCAAATCCCTTGAATTTAACTAAATTTAAGGGATTTATTCTTCTCTGCGTCGGGAATAGTTGTAAATTTGCGCACAAATAAAAATACCATTTTAATACCGAAAACATAATCACTATAAAGATGGACATTAACAGTATTATGAATTCCCTCGAAGCCAAGCACCCCGGCGAGAAGGAATACCTGCAGGCTGTAAAAGAGGTACTCATGTGCGTTGAGGACGTGTACAACCAGCATCCCGAGTTTGAAAAAGCTAAGATTGTGGAGCGCATGGTTGAACCTGACCGTATTGTGACTTTCAGAGTAACCTGGACAGATGACCGTGGTGAAGTTCAGACCAACATCGGCTACCGCGTGCAGTTTAACAATGCTATCGGTCCGTATAAAGGCGGTATCCGTTTCCATGCTTCTGTGAACCTTTCAATCCTTAAATTCCTCGGATTCGAGCAGACTTTCAAAAATGCGCTCACAACCCTTCCTATGGGCGGTGCAAAAGGCGGCAGCGACTTCTCGCCCCGTGGCAAGAGCGATGCTGAAATCATGCGTTTCTGCCAGGCTTTCATGCTTGAGCTCTGGAAAAACATCGGTCCGGACCGTGACGTTCCTGCCGGCGACATAGGTGTTGGCGGTCGTGAGGTCGGCTATATGTACGGCATGTACAAAAAGCTCTGCAACCAGTGCGACGGTTCAATGACAGGCAAGGGTCTCGATTTCGGCGGCTCAAGAATCCGTCCCGAGGCTACCGGTTTCGGCGCTCTCTACTTTGTGCAGAGCATGCTTGCTGAAAAGAAAGAGGACATCAAGGGCAAGACTGTTGCTGTTTCCGGTTTCGGAAACGTTGCATGGGGCGCTACCCTCAAAGCTAACGAACTTGGCGCAAAGGTTGTTACAATCTCCGGTCCTGACGGCTATATCTACGATCCCGAAGGCATCAGCGGCGACAAGATTGACTATATGCTCTATCTCCGCGCTACCGGTGAGGACATTGTTGCTCCTTACGCAGAAAAATATCCCGAAGCTACTTTCTTCCCCGGCAAGAAACCCTGGGAACAGAAAGTCGATATCGCTCTTCCCTGCGCAACCCAGAACGAACTTGACGGAGAAGATGCCAAGAAGCTCGTTGAAAACGGCGTGCTTATGGTAGCTGAGGTTTCAAACATGGGTTGTACTCCCGAAGCTATCGATACATTCATCAACAGCCGCGTGACATACGCTCCCGGCAAGGCTGTAAACGCTGGCGGTGTTGCTACTTCCGGTCTTGAAATGAGCCAGAACGCTATGCACCTGCAGTGGAGTGCCGAAGAGGTTGATGAAAAACTTCATACTATCATGCGCGACATCCACGGTCAGTGCGTTAAGTATGGTACTGAGCCTGACGGCTACCTCAATTACATGAAAGGCGCTAACATCGCCGGCTTCATGAAAGTTGCAGGAGCCATGATGGGTCAGGGCGTAATTTGAAGATTCTCATATTGAAAATTATTTTTATATTTTTTGATGGAGGGGCGTGCTGCAGTGATGCAGTACGTTCTTTTTTTGTGAAAATTGCTATCTTTGCCAAACTAAATTTGAAACGATGGTACAGATTGGAAAAAGAAACAAGCTGAAAGTTAGCCGTCTTGTTGACTTCGGCGCATATCTTGAAGCTGACTACGGCAAGGAAATTCTTTTGCCTAAAAGATATATTACGGCGCCTTTGAAGCCGGGCGACGAAGTGGATGTGGTTGTTTATACCGACAGCGAGGACCGTCCAGTTGCAAGCACTGAAACCCCGCTTGCCTATGTGGGTGATTTCGCTTTTCTCGACGTGGTTGCTGTCACTAAGGTGGGCGCATTCCTCGATTGGGGCTTGCCTAAGGACTTGCTTGTGCCCTTCAGCGAGCAGAAGTCAAGGATGAAAGAGGGCGGGCGCTATCTTGTATATTTATACCTTGACCATGCAACAGGACGAGTTACTGCGTCTGCGAAGGTTGACAAGTTCATCGGCAACGTGATTCCGGAGTATGCGAATGGTCAGAAAGTGGAAGCCCTGGTATTTGACAGGAATGATGTTGGCTACCGGTGCATTGTCGATAACCTTCACTACGGCATTTTGTATGATTCTGAGGTATATGCCCCTCTGCATAAAGGTGACCGGATGGAGGCTTATGTCAAGCAGGTGCGCCCGGACGGCAAGATTGACCTTATGCTCGGAGGCAGGGCGGATGTGCGCACTAATACCCTCGCCGAAAGGATATATAAGAAGCTCATGGCGAAAGGCGGAAAGCTGAATATCAGTGATAAAAGCACCCCGGAAGAAATTAAGGACGCTTTCCAGTGCAGCAAAAAGGACTTCAAGAAGGCAGTGGGGCATCTCCTTAAGGATGGCAAAATTGGCATTTCAGAGGACAAAACGGCACTTTTTGCACGCAAATAAGCTGAATGTGAATTTTTTTTCCGAACTTTGCACGAGTAATATTTCAGTTTTAGCTAATTATATCAAGCTTTTACAGTAAAAGAATGGAATTTACAGCCAATCAGATAGCAGCCATCGCCAACGGAACTGTTGAAGGAGATGGTAATGTGAAAATCAGCACATTTGCGAAGATTGAGGAAGGAAAACCGGGGGCTATTTCATTTCTCGCCAATCCTAAATATACAAATTTTATTTACTCTACAGGCAGTTCGGCTGTTCTTGTCAGCAAAGACTTTGTCCCGGAAAATCCGGTTGCTGCAACCCTTATCAGGGTAGATGACCCGTACGCCACCGTTGCCAAACTGCTCACTATGGTGCAGCAGATGATGAATCCGCCTAAGCGCGGCATCGAGTCTCCCTCATTTATTCACCCCGAGGCTAAAGTTGCGGAAGATGTGTATATCGGCGCGTTTGCCTATATCGGCAAGGGGGCTGTGGTTGAATCCGGCGCACAGGTTTACCCGCAGGCTTATGTGGGTGACGGAGCGGGCGTTGGGGAGAATTCCATTCTTTATGCCGGAGTGAAGGTGTACCACGGCTGCCGCATTGGCAAGAATTGCATTATCCACAGCGGCGCGGTTATCGGCGCGGACGGTTTCGGCTTTGCTCCTGTGGACGGCGGTTATGAAAAAATACCCCAGACAGGCATTGTGGTAGTGGAGGATGATGTTGAAATCGGTGCCAACACTACTGTTGACCGTGCGATGATGGGTGCAACCAAGATTGGCAAGGGCGTCAAGCTCGACAACCTTATCCAGATTGCACACAACTGCGAGGTGGGCGAAAGCACCGTCATGGCGGCGCAGGCAGGAGTTGCCGGCTCAACTAAAGTTGGCGCGCACTGCATGATTGGCGGTCAGGTTGGTCTCGCCGGGCATATCCACATCAGCGACAATGTGGAAATTGCCGCGCAGAGCGGATTGCACCGCGATGTGCCGGCAGGGGAGAGGCTTATCGGCAGCCCCGCTATGACTTTCCAGGATTTTGCCGCGCAGACCATGAACCTGAGGCGCATTCCGCGCATCAACGAGCGCCTTGGCAAGCTCGAAAAAGAATTTAAAAAGGATAGTTCCAACTGATAGAAAAAAATACAATATATAATATGAAGCAGATTACACTCAGCGCGCCCTTTACCGTGAACGGCAAAGGACTTCACACCGGCAAGGTGATTACAGCGGAATTTCTTCCCGCACCGGTTAACCACGGATATAAGTTCCAGAGAACCGATATTGAGGGTGAACCTATAGTAGACGCGCTTGCCGAGAATGTTCAGTCCACCACCAGAGGCACAGTAATTGCCAAAGGCGATGTAAGCGTTAGCACAATCGAGCATGCGATGGCTGCCCTCTATGCCGCCGGGATAGACAACTGCCTTGTCAAAATTGACGGTCCTGAAATGCCGATACTTGACGGCAGCGCTAAGGAGTTCTGCGACAAGATTGCCGAGGTTGGGACAGAGGAGCAGCACGCTGACAAGGATTTCTACATCGTCAAGCAGAAAATCGAAGTCCGTGACCCTGAAACCGGTGCCGCAATCGTTGTGCTTCCGGACAATGATTTCAGTGTCGACGTTATGGTAAACTTCGACTCCCCGGTGCTCTCCAACCAGTTTGCAACCCTTGACCGTATCGAGGATTTCCCCGCTGAGATTGCATCGAGCCGCACATTCGTGTTTGTCCGCGAAATAGAGCCGCTCGTTAAAAACAACCTTATCAAAGGGGGCGATCTTGAAAATGCTGTGGTGATTTATGACTCGCCGATGGAGCAGTCTGAGCTTGACCGCCTCGCCGACCTCATGGGTGTGCCGAGGAAAAATGTTTCTGAGTTCGGCTTCATCCAGGAGCGTCCTCTTGTTGCCGATAATGAGCCGGCACGCCACAAGCTGATGGATGTGATGGGCGACCTGGCGCTTATCGGGCGTCCCCTCAAAGGCAAAGTGCTTGCCACCCGTCCCGGTCACTCCATCAATACAACTTTCGCAAAGAAAATCCGCAAGGAAATCAAGCGCCAGGATGTGCAGGCACCTGTTTATAATCCCAACAAGGAGCCGCTTATGGATAATAACCGCATCCGCGAACTCCTTCCCCACAGGTATCCGATGCTCCTTATCGACAAGGTGATTGAAATGGGCGAGAATTACATCGTTGGCGTGAAAAACATCACCGCAAACGAGCCTTTCTTCCCCGGTCACTTCCCGCAGGAGCCGGTTCTCCCCGGAGTTCTCCAGATCGAGGCTATGGCACAGACCGGCGGTCTCCTCGTGCTCAGCACTGTTGACGAGCCGGAGCGTTACTCCACCTACTTCATGAAGATAGACAATGTGAAGTTCCGCCACAAAGTTGTGCCGGGCGATACTCTGATATTCCATATCTCATTCATGACAGAGCTGCGCAGAGGCTGCGCCGTTATGAAAGGCTATGCCTTTGTCGGAGAAAAAATTGTGTCAGAATGTGAGTTCATGGCACAGATTATCAAAAACAAATAATTTTTTTAAGTATGAAACAACCTCTTGCATATATTCACCCCGCGGCGAAAATAGCGCCCAGCGTTGTTATTGACCCGTTTGTCACGATTGAAGAAAATGTAGAGATTGGAGAGGGTACCCGTATCGGCAGCAATGTCACAATCATGGCTGGCGCCCGCATTGGCAAGAACTGCACCATTTTTCCCGGAGCCGTGATTTCCGCAATACCGCAGGATCTGAAATTCAAAGGCGAGGACACCGTTGCTATCATCGGCGACAATACTGTGCTACGCGAGTGCGTGACTATCAACCGAGGCACTGCGGCAAAGGGGCGCACTGTTGTTGGAAGCAACTGCCTTATCATGGCTTACTGCCATGTGGCGCATGACTGTGTTGTGGGCGACAATGTGATTATGAGCAATGCCACCCAGCTTGCCGGCGAAGTGGTCGTTGACAATTACGCCGTTATCGGCGGCGGAACTCTTGTACACCAGTTCTGCCACATCGGTCCTCATGTGATGGTGCAGGGCGGAGCGCTTGTCAACAAGGATATCCCTCCTTTTGTCAAGGCTGCGCGTGAACCTATCTCATACGCCGGAGTCAACTCTATCGGTCTGCGCAGAAGAGGCTTTTCCAGCGAGACAATCCGCGAAATCCAGGAGATATATCGCTACCTGTATCTGAGCGGGCTGAACAATTCTGATGCTGTTGAGCGCATAGAAGCCGAGCTTCCTGCAACAAAGGAGCGCGATGAAATCATCCTCTTTGTGCGTAATGCCAAGCGAGGCATCATTAAAGGATATGTGTAATCATCACATAATCAGGTGAGTGAAATTTTATTGAAAAATAGTGGCTCAAAAGTTTGGAGGATATAAAAAAACGCCTTAACTTTGCACCCGTAATCGAAAGATAACTCACCGAAATTGCCTTGTGGTGTAATGGTAGCACGTCGGATTCTGGTTCCGCCTGTGAGAGTTCGAATCTTTCCAAGGCAACTTAAAAAGCAGCTTGATTCCAAAGTCAAGCTGCTTTTTT
>DAAJ01000065.1 GCA_001701115.1 Bacteroidales bacterium GP2 | reverse complement strand
GGCAAAAAGAAAAATAGGAACAGCTATAGCTGGATATATGAAATCAAATGGTTGGATTCAAGTATCAGATGATATTGACAGACCTTGTTTTTATAAGGGAAACGTAATTGTTGAATGTTACTTTACTGATGCTGATGGCTTCTCCGGGAAACTTGAATATGTTATTAATGCCCAATCATTTCCGAGCGCTCAATTTGTCAAAGAGCGTCTTTCACTTGGTTTAGGTTGACTAATTGTTCACTCGGTTTTATAGATAGATGATATAAATAAGGCAAGATGAGGAAATTTTTATTTACAGCGTGTGCGTTGCTTTTCGCATATTCAGTTGCAGCGTCTGAATCAATAGGCGGTACATGGTCAGGCAAACTGCAGCTTGGGGCGCAGAGGTCGCTTAAATTGGTATTCCATATATCCGCGAGTGATTCCACAGTGACAATGGATTCTCCTGACCAGGGAGCTAAAGGTATTGAATGCGAGGTGCTTTACCTGTCAGATGATTCGGTGAGTTGCCGTGTTTCCAAAATGAGGATGAGTTATAATGGTGCGCTTGCGGACGGAGTGATTGAAGGTACTTTCAAGCAAGGTGCGTATAATTTTCCGCTTTCCCTTCATAGAGGTGAGGATAAAGTAAATCGTCCTCAAACTCCTGTGCCTCCGTTTCCATATTCAATAGAGAGTGTCACGGTTGCAAATGATTCTGTATCGCTGTCCGGAACCCTTTGCGTGCCGCAGAATTACTCTGCTTCTACTCCTGTGGTCCTTCTTGTGTCCGGGAGCGGCTTGCAGAACCGTGATGAAGAACTCTTCGAGCATAAGCCTTTTGCAGTAATTGCCGATTATCTTGCGAGAAACGGCATTGCCTCCCTGCGATACGATGACCGTGGAATTGGTGAATCCACCGGTGATGTGTTAAATGCTACCACGGCAGATTTTGCCGCTGATGCTAAGATGATGATTGAGTGGTTGCGCAGCAAGAACCGGTTCGGGAAAATAGGGCTGGTGGGGCATAGCGAAGGAGGGCAGATTGCGTATATGCTTGGTTCCAAAAATAATGTGCTTGACTTTATTGTGGCGATTGCCGGACCGTCTATCCGCGGCAATAAAACCATTGCGTTCCAGAACAAGGTTGCGCTTGTCAAATCCGGAATAGCCGAAAATATAACGGATGAATTTGCCACTGCACTTGAGAAGGCATTTGAATACAAACTTGCATATCCTGAAGTCACAGAGATTTCAGATGAAAAAATTAAAGAATTGTATCCGCAATGCAACGAAGATATGTTTACCAGGCAACTTGCGGCATCAATGAAAAGTATGCTTGCGGCACAGCCGAGTAATCCGTGGATGATGTTTTTCCTTGATTACGACCCGGAGGCTGATTTGAAAGCATTAGCAATTCCGGCATTAATAATTTATGGAGAGAAAGACAGGCAGGTGCCACCGTCGCTTAACCTTGCTCCCGCACTCCGGTATGCCACTGGTGCCCAGGTGAAGAGTTATCCGGAGTTGAACCATCTCATGCAGCATGCTGTAACTGGAGAAGTGGAGGAATACAGCTCGATTGAAGAGACTATCTCTCCGGAAGTGCTTGCCGACATTGCGGCTTTTATCAAAGGGCTTTGACTATCCTTTCATGGATATCTGGGACAAAAAGAAGCGCTCGTCCGTAATGGCAAAAATCAATTATGCTTTTCGGAAATAAAGCTTATGAGCTGGGAGGAGTCAGCGGTGCTTGATGACGTTGTGTTTCAGTACATTGTACATGATTTGACCTACAGGCAATTCTATTTTTATATTCTTCTTTTTTCCCGCACGGATATACGGGCTAACAATCGGTTCAGCCTCATATCGCATAGTCCCTGTCCTTTGAACCATTTGCGCGCCGACATGGACTCCAAACATTTCATTGAGTGCCACATCGGCATATCCGCCAAAACTGTTCCTGTTATAATATCCTAACATTGCCGGTGTCATTGGCAGCCCGTTGCCAAGCACCGGGGGACGTCCGAAATAATATGAGCCGAAAACTACGGCGGAAAGTGCAGGGGAGAAGCGGTAGGTCGCACTGCCATGAATGCCGTATTGGGTGTGCAGTCCTCTGAAATACCCGTATTTGGTAGCGGTAGCGCCAGCATTGAAAGTGAAATTGCCTGATGCCTGATATACGTCAATAGAGCCGTTGTCAACAGCCATCATTCCGGGGAGTTGTGCTGAATTTCCTGAGACAATTACTGCTCCGATGCAAAACCATGATTGAAAGAAGNNCGCTCTTCCATGAAAACATACCGGGATTGTCTGTTTGCGGTGAGCGGGTTACGCGATAAAGAAATACAGGATTGCGTGAGAAATCATAATCAACGGTTGCTGAGACTTTGTATTCCCAATCAAATAGGTCCGGTAAATTCTTAGTTGGCGAGATTTGGAAGCTGTCCGGACGCGCAATCTTAAACTCCAATGAATCCTTATTTTCTTTCTGGGCATAAAGAAACATTGGAATAAAAGAAAGGAGTAATATGAATATTCTTCTTTCAATCATGGTTTTGCATCTTTAATGGTGAGCATATAGCCGAATCCACGCTGGTTGATGATGCTAATTCTTGAATCATGGCGCAGGGCGCGGCGTAATTTATGGATATATCCGTGAAGCGAATTCCGGTTGCTTGGGTCATCCTTCTGCCATACTGCAATCATTAGTTCTGACGCATCAACGGTTTTTCCGGAATTTACTGCAAGGTATTCAAGGATTTTTGCCTCGAAGTGAGATAGTTCTGTCTCTTTTCCTCCGAATGCAAGAGTCTGCGTAGCAGTGTTAAATGTGTATTCGCCTATAGAAAATTTGTTTATCGGTTCACCCCTACGCAGCAATGCTTTTATCCTGACAATGAGTTCGCGGAATTCAAATGGTTTCTTAAGGTAATCGTTTGCACCTATTTCAAATCCTTCCTCTACATTCTCAATAGTGCTTTTTGCGGTAAGAAAGAGCAAAGGTACAGACAGTGAGATCTTTTTAATTTCCCTCGCCATTGAAAAGCCGTCCATTCTCGGCATCATAACATCGGCAACCACAATATCCGCTCCAACAGTCTTGAATTTATACAGACCGTCTATGCCGTCGAGCGCAGTTATCACTTCATATCCCTGGTCTTTTAAAAGGTCGGAGACAATCAGCGCAAGGTCAGCTTCATCTTCAACAAAAAGGATTCTACTTTTCATCTTTGCCCAGTTTAATGGTAAATAGGGTGCCAACTCCCTCCTTGCTTTTCACATCAATGCTCCAACCCATTTTGTCAATTATGCTTTTGACATAATAAAGACCTATGCCATATCCGCGGACATCCTGCCGGTTGCCGTGGGGCACACGGTAAAATTTATTGAAGATATATGGAATGGATTTTGCCGGAATACCGAAGCCGTCATCTGCGACCAAAATGGTATCTGTTTCATACTCAATACCAATTTTCACCTTATCACCGGAATATTTGATAGAATTGTCAACCAAGTTGTTAATCATGTTGGAAAAACAAGTCCTGTCTGCTTCGATAACAATGTCTTCCGGTATCTCTACTTCAATATTAATATCCTTCTCGCTTCTCATCTGTTGTGCCGCTGCGATTTCCTCCATGAATTTCCTTAAATGTATCGGCTCAAAATGGAACTGCATGGTTTTACGTCGTTCCATGCTCATTGCAAGAATGTTTTCAACAAGTTCCCTTAATTTAAGCAGCTGTTTGTTAGCTATTTTTAAATATTTGTCCCTCTTTTCCGGGTTATTTGCGGCATCATAATTGAGGAGTGCGTCATTTGCGGAGTAAGCGATGGAGATGGGTGTTTTAAGCTCATGGGTCATGTTGTTCACAAAATCATCTTTCATCTCCTCTATTGTGCGTAGCTTGGAAACAGTGTGAAACAGGTACCACAAAGCAGTGGTAATCAGAATGATTATTGCAAGGGTTGAAATGATTATCCCTTCCATTTGGCGAAGTATGAAGCCTAACGGCGAGGAGTAGTAAGCCACATAATAATCTCCGGTAAGGATATTATAGCATGATGAAACACTGTCAAGTTCTGCATCCATGCGCACAGATGTGTCTCCGGATATTACTTCCCCATCTTTGGACACCTGAAGGACTGATGCAACTTTTGTAGATATCCCTTTTCTTGACAGTGATAACCGGAAAAGACTGTCAATGTCGGATATGTTTACCGGAAAAATCGGGTCAATCGTCTGGTGGGCGCCATAGCCAATTTCATTGACCATAATGTCAGAATAGTTTGTGCCGCTGGGAAGTTGAACAAATCTTTCCTCCAGGATGCTGTCTTTCTCATCAAAAACAGTGACTTTGAGAGTGTCGCCATTTATAGTACGCGATTGCGACATGGCTTTTCCCTTGTATTGAAGCAGGCTGTCTGTTTCCGGAAACAAATGTGGACGGTTTAGAATCTCATCCAAATCCGCATCTCTCAGTGAGTTCATTATCATATCATTTGTCTGCCGGGTGATAGTAGAGTATAACCCGAAAAGGCAATATATATTGTAGCCAAGCAGTAAAAAAAGCATGGATACAATCAATGTACTGTATAACCGGAAATGTTTCATGCCGCAAAAATAGCAAACTCCTCAATACGACCAATCACATTTTCTACCATTTAAGACTAAATAAGGGAAGCGGTAAGACTAAATAAGGATGGTTGAGAGCGGGGTGCTGAGGATGGATGTAATTTTGCCTCAAAAACAGATAGGTATGAGAGAAATAGCAGTTATAGGAATGATTCTTTGCGCGGTCAGTGCGTTTAGCCAGTCAGAGATACCTGACAGTATCAATGCAAAAGACCTGAGTGAGGTAATTGTCAAAGGGGAGAAGCCCCAAATCAGCGCTCATGACGGTGCGATATCGGTTGATTTGCCCGCAATTGTCCGGGACAAGCCGGTTACAAATATTCTTGAGGCGTTAAGCTATCTTCCAGGAGTGGTGAGCGATAACGGGATGATTAGTCTTAATGGCGCTTCCAGCGTGACAATTATATTAAACGGTGAACTGACCAATATGCCGTTGCAAAACCTGTACCAGCTGCTGTATTCAACTCCTGTAGACCGGTTGAAAAACGTAGAAATAATGTACTCGGCTCCAGCAAAATACCATGTGTCTGGCGCTGTAATAAATATAGTGTTGAAAACGCCTCGCCCGATTGACGGGCTTATGGGGCAGACGCAACTTGGCTATAACCAGGCATATTATCCGTCTTATTCTGCCGGATTTGCTGCAACATACGCCACCAAGGAGTGGACTTTTGATGTGAACTGGACACTGTCAAGAAACAAGAACCGCTCACGGCAGGAAACCTACTCCAATCACCTTTTGGGAGGAAAGAGGACTATGATTGAGGATGATATGAGCCAAATCAGCAGCGGCTTATCCAATCTTATTTATGCAGCCGCCTCTTTTAAAACCCTGAAGGTGACATATAACGGGCAGTTTAAAACCAACGCACATAGCAAAAGCCTATCATGCGGCACTTTTGGCAGGTATATAAACCGCCATAGGTTTATCTCACCTATAAGCTATAATAACATAGCGGCACGCTATGACCTGCCGCGTGGTTTTACTGTTGGTGGAGATTTTACCTCTTACTTCGAGGAAAAGAATCAGACACTGGCAAAGGACAACAGTGTACTTATAAATGCAAACAACCGTCAGGCAATCCGCCGCTTCCATGCTTATGTTGACAAAGTGCACCAGTTCGGCAGCTGGCAGTTGAATTATGGCATCCGATACCAGTATTCCAAGGATAACAGCACCCAAAAATATATCATTCCTAAGAATGACGGCTTTAATAGTGTCCTCAAAGAAAATGTTGCCGATGCATACATAGGCACCCAAGCGTCCCTGAGTTGCGGGTTATCCTTCAATGCATCAGCTGAAGCGGAATATTTTCATAATGATTACCGGCATACATGGAATTTCGTGCCGCAATTAGGGGCAACATATTACCGAACACCTAAAAGTATTTTCCAACTCAATTTTACTTCCCAGCGCATTTATCCGCAATATTGGGAACTCCATGGGGGCACCTCATACATCAATGACTATTCAACAATAAAAGGGAACCCTGCTTTGCAACCTTATATGAATTACTCCGGGCAGTTCAGCTATATATTCAGTCAAAAATATGTTGCGACGCTCTATGTGCTGTATGCGGACAAGTATTCCGTACAGCTCCCTTATCAAAAGCCCGATGAACTGAAACTGCTGTTCCAGACAATAAACATTGATTTTTCACGCACAGTCGGCTTGCAGTTCAATGTGCCTTTCAAAGTAAGGAATATCTGGAATGCAACTGCTGTTGCTAATATTATGGGAAAACGCGAAAAAGCCTCCAAATTTCATGACATCGCTTTTGACAACCGGCGGTTGGGCTTCTACAGTTCTCTGAACAATACTGTCAAATTCACGCCGGACTGTCCGGTATCGCTCTCGGTTGATTTCGCATATATTACCGGACAGATCCAGGGTCCGGGAACATTCAAATCTTTATGGAAGATGGATGCAGGCGCGAAATGGCTATTCGGCAAGAAGCGTTGTTGCGAACTTGATTTTAAATTTACAGATGTTTTCAATACATGGAATCCAAAACTGACAATTGACAGTTCCGGGCAAGACTACAGGATGCTGATTCATAATATGAACCAAAGCATGGCTCTTTCATTCGTGTGGCGATTTAACGGTTTCAAGCCGAAGCAAGATTCTGTAGACACATCGCGTTTCGGCACAGGCAACTGATTCCGGGCAAATGGCTATCTTTGCACCAAAGCAAAAAAAATTCCACTGAATGAAACTATTCCTTAGTTTTTTGCACCATATAAAGCAAAACCCCTTGAAAATGAAAAGTCCACCAAACAATGAGAGGGAGTTTGCTTGCCTTGTGAAGGAGCACTCCCGGATTAGCAATAAAGTATGTTTCTTTTACGCTACCGATAAGGTGCCGTTTGAGGATTTGCGCCAGGAGATTTATGTAAATCTTTGGCTCGGCTTGAAGCAATTTCGCGGAGACAGCAAATTATCAACATGGATATACCGCGTGGCTGTAAATTCAGCCCTTATGGCTATCAGGAGTTACCGATCAAAGGTTGATACTCTGCCGATTGATTTGTCATCCTGTGACCCGACCTCGGAATTTGACGATGAGCAGAAGGAACAGCTTCAGGCAATGTATGAACTCATCAATACCTTGCCACAAACTCCTTTACACTTATCTTGAAACTGTTGAGACCAGAATGATTTCTAATTGTGGCGAATTCGCCATAATTAAAATCAGGATTGTACACTTTCTCCCAAATGCCAATAAATTCAAGCGTGTTACGGTTACGCAGCCAGTCAGTAATGAAAAAGTCACCATCTTTGGCACGCAACATATCGGTGAGACAAATGTAGTCCTCTCCGTTTACTTTTACAACATTAACTTCGGTATCTCTTACAGTTATTTTTGCCATGGGGGATAATCGTTTGATTTCAAACACAAACTTACATCAAAAATCTGACATATAAACCTATCGGCATACTTTTCAGTCAGATTTAGTCTGATGTAGGTATAGGTGGTGTTCGGTATTCGATGCAAGATTATCAGCATGGTAAACGTTTACATATGTTTATAAATTTAGCAAGTCCTTGCATATCTGGCTATTATTTTGTAAGTTTATGGCATTAAATCAATACAATGACTTTTGATAAACTTGAATTAACACGAAAATTTGTAGATGAACTGAATGAAGAGATAGGTTTATCCACAATTCTTATATATCCTAATGAACGGAAAAAAGTAACGCTAACAAGTAGTAAATTCGGAGGTCTGCCTTATTGGGATAATACACAAGCATATCCAGCAGACAAGGACGGGAATAAGTTAAAACTCCTCGCTCAATTTAATCTTGATGAAATTTCAGAATACTGTTCTAATGGAGTGAATTTGCTCCCTAAAAATGGGCTATTACAATTTTTCCTATTGTCAGGAAATGATTATTTGTATGGGTCTGATATAGAAGACTACACAAATAATAATTGTTTTCGTGTAATTTACCATTCCTCAATAAACAAAAGCATTACAATCGAGGATGTCCTGGCGTTAAGTATTCCTATGGCATCGGTGTCAGCAAATGACTACGAACCTATAACTGGTGAGACTGGACTTGATTTCAAAGTAGTGAAAAAGGCATCGCCGGAATATGGAAATTTTAAAAAGAGATTCATAGAAAAAGCGTCTTCATATGGATGGGTGATAAATGATGCCGGAAATTGCGTTTCGGACAATTTATACTCTTGTCTGGAAGAAGATGAAGTGAGATTTGAATTAATGGATTACGCTGATTATGAAGAGAATTGTTTGTTGGGCTATCCTACATATACGCAATTAGGCGACCCTCGTTTTGAAAACGAACGATATTCTAAGTATGATACTCAATTATTCCAAATGGTAAGTTATAATGAAAGTAGTAGGGGATTCATGGCGATGTGGGGAGATATGGGAATTGCCCACTTCTTCATAAACCACGAAAAACTACTAAACAGGGATTTTTCCGATATAATGTATTATTGGGATTGTTCATAAGATTTGGAATCCAGCTTTTTATAATGAATTGATAGTGTGCAGTCCCAGACCTATTGGTCGTTACATCTCATCTTTAAATAAAATAAGTTATCGCTATGAATAAGATTTACAAATCAAAGGTCGCCAGATGGTATGTATGGTTTTGTGTAATAATGACTCTTGCATTCATAGGTTCAATATACCTATGCTATAAATCTACATGGGTCCTACTGATTGACATTACTCTTATAGGTATTTGTCTAATAATGATGTATGATATGCTTTTGCATACCGATTATGCCATAAATGGTGAAAAATTACATATCAGATGTGGCATTTTATACCGAATGGATATACCGATTTCAAAAATTAGTGAGATAACCCATAAATCAACAATACTTTCTTCTCCGGCATTATCCGCAAAACGAATAGGAATAAAGTATGGTAAAACAAACTGGGTATATATTTCACCAAAAAAACAAGAGGATTTTATTTCAACATTGAAATCACTGAATCCAGAGATAAGGATTAGTTAAGAGTGTGTGCCAAACGGGTACTCTTTTTTGTCTCAATTGTCTCTGCAAAATGTGTTTGTCGGTTGTTCGCGTGACTTTATACCGGCTAATACATCTATGTAAGTATCCATTCATTTGCGTAAGGATATTAAATTGTTTATCTTTGCGTGTCACCTTGGCAACAGTTTTTATTTCAATAGTTCTAAATATATAATATGAATCGCTGGCTAACTTTACTTTTGATACTATTTGCCCTTTGCGTGAAAGGGTACGCTCAGAACCGTCCCGGCAGGCAACCAGATATGTTTGAGCTTCAATATAATAAGCATTATTATTCTCCTTATCTGATTAGCAAGGGAAAGGTTTATTATGAAGGACACGAGCTTAAAGGTGTGTCTGCTAATAATTTCGCAATCCTGCGTGACGGATATGCAAAAGACAGTTGGACGGTGTATTATTGCGGTAAAAAGTTAAGCGGAATTAATGCAAAATCATTTGAGGTTCTTGGCTTCGGTTATGCGAAAGACACTTGGACGGTTTTTTACAACGGAGTGAAAATACCTGGCGCTTCAGCAAATAATTTTGAAGTTCTGAAAGATTGGTATGCTAAGGACAAATGGGCGGTGTATTTTGACGGCAAGAAGATATTGGGTGCTAATTCAGCGAGTTTCACGGTGCTTGATGACGGATACGCTAAAGATACATGGACTGTGTACTTTAACGGTGTGAAGATTAATGGCGCATCAGCATCAAGTTTTAAGGTCCTTCATAGCGGATATGCCGAAGATGCATGGCATACATATTACTACGGCAAGAAACTATAAAGAATACTGGATATGAGATGCAAATTACTTATAGTGGTTCTGATTCTATGCGGTTCCGGGCAACATGGCAAAAAAAGCGANNGTGTAGGGGAGAAGTTAATGGTAAATCCGGTAGTTTGTTCGCGACTTCAAAGTGTTTTGATTTGCTTGCATCACTGCAAAATTTTGACCAGATGAAAGATGAGCCTCAGTTTGCCAGCTTGTCAAGTGATTCAATATTTGTCCGGGCTCTCAGGCGTGTTAAAGATAACGTAAGAGCGTCCAAACTATGCAACTTTTATGCTTCATTTCACGGTAATAAGCATGACATTGACTCATGTGTCGCTTTTTTTGCCATGTTGCCCGGGAATTATGAGGTTATTAATTCAGATGCGGACTGGATAAAAAATATATTAAGTTTGCAAAAAGAACTAAGCCTCTGTCTTACTGCAATAAAGGATGCCGGGTATTCCGATTATTGGCACTCGGTAGTCAAGCCAGGGCTTGACAGATACATAGCCTCTTATCCTGTTTCTGAAACTCTTCTTGACTCCATTCATTCAGCACTGTCAGAGTTCTCTGGTCCGGAAACTTTCTCAGAGTCGCACTCAAATACTTATGTGATGAACATTGACAATGCTTTCAATCTTTCGGACGAATCATTTTGCTGTACTCCGCTTCTTTTAGACCCGGAAATGGAAAAACGGTTCAGGTTGGATTTCATAAAGGTCTACATTCATGAAAACCTCCATCGGCTGAATGTTTCCGGGACCTTGATGAATAAGCTCGATGAACTTATGGAAGATGATTTTTACCGTGAAAATGAGAAGATTGCCTGGACTCACAATGAAGGTAAGAATGAAGCTTTTGTTGTTGCTTCAGAAGTTTATATCTCACATAAATTGGGGCGGAGGGATGCAAGAAGCGTTTACGATGAATTTAAAGAGTACGTGGATGGAAGCCTTGTCTTAGCACCGATTGTTTATGTGCACCTTGATGAAAAGAGGGGTGATGAATCGCTGAACGACTTTGTGCTGCGATTGTTTGACAGTAAAGTGATAAGGGTAGGGCATATCAAGGAAGAATATGAAAAAGCAATGACACAACTGGAATCAAAATGAGGACCTTCGTTCAGTCAATGAAAAACAGCGCATAATCTGTGTCTGTATCACTGATTATGCGCTGACAGTTATTGTATGAGATGGATTAGTTGTTTACCTCTATCGGCTTGCCCCAATTGCTGAACCATTCGGTCTTTGTAGGGGTCTTCTTGATTAGTACAGACAGGCTTTCTCCGGAAATTGCTACCGGATAGTTTTGTATTGACCGTACTGTCTCATAATCAGTTGTCGCATACATGACCAGCGTTAGTTTGCCATTTTCAACACGTTCAATATCAAGTAGTTCATACTCACCATTACTTGTTTCCTTAGCATAAATCAAGCATGTGGAAATCTGATTGTTGCCTCCGTTAATCATATACTGCATCGGAACCGATGAGTTTATGATATTATAAATGGCAGTTGTGGTAGAATCGGCATGAATGCTATCCTTGGCATAAGCAATCTGCACCTGCATATTCTTTAAGATTTCTTTTTTTGATAGAGGAATTTGAGTTACTTTGTTTACATCAATGTCATATGTTCCGGATGTAAGGCTTATCTGGTCATATGCATTTTTCAGAGTGCAGCAGTCTGTCTCACCGCAATTTGACTGGGCATTTATAGCCGTGATGCCGGCAACCATGATACTTAAGAAGAGCAAAAATCGTTTCATAATGTAGGGTTGTTTTATAGTTTATTATATAACATCCTGCCGATATGCAAAGTTTTAATGCTCAACCATTTTAATTCACCTATAAATATATTGGAGTCTATATTAAGTGAAGAATTTGATAAGTATTGTCGCAAGGCACATGATTATAGCGAAGCCATTGCATATAAGGCTTAACGAACGGTACTTATGCCCCGGATTAGCAATATAAGCAGTGTAAAAATTATATGCGGCAAGGATAATCAGGGTAATCATCAGTATGTAGAAAGATGCTTGCATATTAGTGGTTTTAGTATTAATATGCTCTAAGTTAGCTATTAATTAAATAAAGCAGGTGTAATGATGCGCTTATTTTGCATAAGTTAATTGTTTCAGTGGATTATTTATGTTTCGTTATGAATCTGTAGGCTTGTGAAATTTGTTTTGAATATGAAAGCGATTAAAAATAGTCGCATTGTAAGACATAAGAAGAAACTACACTAATTATCTAAAAACATACTATTATGGACAAGGAAAAGAAATCTTATTACGTGAACATGATTGAAGCCAATGACGGAAAAATGGCTGAAGTGTTGAACTTTAATTTTGGCGGTCATCATGATATTGCCGCTATGGTTGAGCACGCTAAATCGCTCGGCTTTGCAAAAGATTGGATGCACCGGAGCATTACCACCCAA
>DAAJ01000097.1 GCA_001701115.1 Bacteroidales bacterium GP2 | reverse complement strand
GCTGAGCCTAAGAAAGAGGCGAAGCGCCTCCTGCTGAGGCTTCTTTGCCGGTTCCTCTTTTTTCACCACAGGTGCGGGAGCTTTCTCCTCTGCAGGCTGCTCCTTCTGCTGCTGTTCCTGCGCAGGCTTGCCGGTTGCAAGGTCAATCTTGCCGATAACCTTGGGTCCGCGTGTAGGCGCAGGCTCTATTTTAATCTCCTCGGCACGCGGAGATGTCTTAGCCTTTGCAGCCTGGCGATCCACCGACATCTGCTCGCTCTTTGATTTGAGCACACGGTCGGGCTTATACTCTTTTACAAGTATTTCATATACATCCTCATCGATTCGGGCGTTGGGGCTGTCGTCGACAGTTATTCCTTTTTTGCGCAGAAACTCGATGATAGTGGGCACTGCCACATTGAGATCTGTTGCTGCTTTACTTATTTTGGTTCTCGGCATGTAGGATTGTTTAGTTGTATTTTTATTGTCAGCGGGTTATTTTCTCACTCAGCGTCGGTTTCTTCGGAAGCCTCCTCCGGCTCATCCTCAAATTCAGCGCGGAGCACTGCAAGGAGATTATCGACTGTAGACTCTTCGAGGTCTGCTTTCTCGATAATCATGTCACGGGGAGCATTAAGCACCGATTTTGCTGTAACGAGACCGAGGTTCTTTAGTGCGTCAATAACCCAACCGTCGATTTCGTCCTTAAATTCGTCAAGGTAAATATCTTCTTCAAATGCTTCCTCAGTGTCGCGGTAAACGTCAATCACATATCCGGTGAGCATTGATGCGAGCTTGATGTTGAGACCGCCTTTACCGATAGCGAGCGACACTTCTTCGGGGCGGAGGAACACCTCAGCTTTTTTCTCTTCCTCGTCAACACGGATAGAGGAAACCTTAGCAGGGCTGAGGGCGCGCTGGATAAACAAGGCGGGGTTTGCAGTGTAGTTGATAACGTCGATGTTCTCGTTGCGAAGCTCACGCACGATTCCGTGGATACGGCTTCCTTTCACTCCGACACATGCGCCAACAGGGTCAATACGGTCATCGTAGCTCTCAACGGCGATTTTTGCCCTTTCGCCCGGGATACGCGCAACAGCGCGGATATTGATTAGACCGTCATGGATTTCGGGAACTTCAAGCTCGAAAAGGCGGCGCAGGAAGTTCTCGCTGGTGCGCGACACTGTGATTTTTGGGTTGTTGTTCTTGTTGTCGACATTTTCAACCACCGCACGCACTGTTTCACCCTTACGGAAGAAATCACCGGGTATGCTTTCGCTCTTGGGCAGAAGAAGCTCGATTTTGTCATCGTCAAGGAGGAGGGTTTCGCGGCTCCATGTCTGGTAAACCTCGCCGGTGACAATCTCGCCCTGGAGTTCCGAGAACTTATTATAGATGGCTTCTTTCTGGAGGTCGAGGATTTTGCTCTGGAGGGTCTGGCGCAGGTTGAGGATTGCGCGGCGTCCGAAGTCAGCAAAAATAATCTCGCGTGTATGCTCGTCGCCAATCTCCGCGTCCGGGTCCTGGTCGGCACGGGCGTCGGTGAGGCTTATCTGGAGGTTAGGATCGGTCACCTCTCCGTCCGGCACAACTTCAAGGTTCTGGAAAATCTGCACGTCACCCTTGTCAGGGTTCATAATCACGTCAAGATTTTCATCTGTGCCGAACATTTTTGCAAGCACGTTGCGAAAAGATTCTTCGAGCACGCTTATCATAGTTGTCTTGTCGATATTCTTCAGTTCCTTGAACTCGGCAAAACGCTCCACCATATTCGGTGTTTCTTCTTTCTTAGCCATTTGAGTATGGGTATGGTGTTGAATTATTTAAAATCGATGTAATACTTAACTTCCTTGGTGTCGGCAACCGCGAAGGTTTCATCCTCCTGCTTCAGCACAGGACGCTTTGCTCCGGGCTCCTTCACCTTGCGCTCCACTGTGAGAGTGAATGCAGAGCAATCAGGCTCAACAGACTTGAGCACCCCGCGCAACTTGCGACCGTCACGGGTGAGCACTTCAACCTGGTTGCCGATATTCTTCAGGTACTGCCCCAACACTTTGAAAGGAGCTGTCAGACCTGCCGAGCCAACCTCAAGCGAGTAATCCTCCACATCGCGGTCAAAAACCGCCTCTATCTTGCGTGTAATATCCACACAGGCATCAAGGTCCACCCCTGTCGGGCTGTCAAGCTCCACTGTAATGGAATTGTCCGGAGTGACCTTGACATCCACGATAAACGCGTCAGTATTGGCTATCGCCTGCTGCACGGTGTCGTATAGTTTCTGTTTGTCTATCATATCATATATAAAAGGAGGAAGCTGTTCGCCTCCTCCGTGACTTTTTGCATTGCAAAGATACGAAATCTTTTCGCAACAAGGAGACGACAAGAGGCTACGCCTGTACAGCGACCGAAAACTTTAACAATTAATTTAAATTATTTTATATTTTTTAATATATCCTCCGCAGCTTTGCGCACTTCAGGATTCTTCAGTAACGACTTCAACAAATCAGCGGCTTCCTTAAGGCTATCTCCGCTTCTTGTATTTTCCATTATGCTTTTGAGTTCGATTACCGCAAGCCCTACAGCCCCGGCTGTTGTGAAAAGAGGAAAAGGAGGAATGTTCCAGCCGGAAAAAGCCCGAAGGAAAACTGCCGCAGCGATAATCATACAGTCAATTGCCGTCATTGCAAACAAAGTAAGATAATAGCGTCCAGCCTTATCCACAGTTGCGCGATAGCCTTTTGAAGTTCGTTTCTCACCATTCCGCTTCGCTTTTGCAATTCCGCTTCGCAAATCAGCAAGAATAGCGGCAAGGACTCCTGCATAGTCCGCTGCAAGAAGAGCAGCAACAAAGGCGCCAGATGTCGCCAAATCGTTTAAGTGTGTCATTGTGTCAATAATTAGATTAAGTTCATATTGTTATATGATTGCAAAATTACAATATATTTCACAACAGACAAGTGGTTTTGCTAATTTTTATTTCAAAATTTCATAACTTCCTGATTTTACAGTAAATTTGTGGTATGTTTTCAGGAATAGTTGAGGAGGCAGCAACTGTTGTTGCGGCTACCCAGGACGGGGGCAACCTCCACCTCAGAATCAAATGCTCGTTTGCCGACGAGCTCACAATAGACCAAAGCGTTGCGCACAACGGAGTGTGCCTCACAGTCGTAGGACTACATGACGACAACACCTATACAGTAACTGCCATAGCAGAAACCCTCGACCGCTCAAACCTCGGCAACCTCAAACCGGGAGACCTTGTGAACCTTGAGCGCAGCATGAAGCTCGACGGGCGACTTGACGGGCACATTGTGCAGGGACATGTTGACACCACAGCTGTGTGCGAAAGCGTTGAAGAGGTTGACGGAAGCAAATACTTCAAATTCACCTACACAGAAAACCCGGAGCTGAAACACAAAGGATACGTGACAGTGGAAAAAGGGAGCGTAACTGTCAACGGAGTGAGCCTTACCGTTTGCGACAGCGAACCGGGAAGCTTCCGCGTGGCAATCATCCCATACACCTTTGAGCACACCAACTTCTGCCGCATCCAACCCGGCACAGTGGTGAACCTTGAATTTGACATCCTTGGCAAGTACATTGCAAGAATAATAGCACAATAACACCTTAATGTTGCGCACATTAATCATCTCCCTCGCAATACTCTGCGGCATAGGCAACGCTGCAGCGCAAACCGCGCGTCATGAATCCGTTGCAGAGCTCCGGCTACCCGCAATACCGGACACACTGAAATCCGCCCCTGAGAGAGCAGCTTACCTTATAGCGCACTTCTGGGACAATATGGATTTCGCCGATACCACATTGAGCACAAATGTGAAATTCATGGAGCAGAATTTCGCGAACTATGCAAGCCTGTTCCCCCATGCCGACATATCATCAGTGCTCCCAACCGCCGCAAAAGAACTCATGAAGCGCGCGGAAAGCAACCGCAACGCCTACAACCTGCTTGCAGAGACAGCAGACACATACCTCTACGAACCGGAATCACCTGTGGCAAACGAAGGCGCATATATGTATTTCCTGCAAGCGATAACCGGGAGCCCCTTCATCGATTCAGCCCTTCGGGCGCGCTACGAAATCCAGCTGGAGGATGTGATGAAAAACCGACCCGGCACACAGGCGACCGACTTTGAAATAATGCTGCGCGACGGCACAACCACCACCCTCCTGCAAAAATGCAAAGGCGCAAGAGCCACGATATTGGTTTTCTATGACCCCGAATGCGAAAACTGCTCACGCCTGGTTGAGGAGATGCGCCGCGACCCGGATCTCAACAAATCTGTCGAGCAGGGACACCTTAATATAATAGCGGTATATCCGGACGGCGACATGGAAGAATTTGAGAAAGCAGAGGGGAAGATTCCCGCCGGATGGACCGACGGCATAAGCCCGGACGGGAAAATAAGCGAGGACGAGCTATACACCATGCCTACATTCCCCACCTTATATCTCATTGGCGCGGATGGCAAAGTGATTATCAAGAATGGCAATCCTGCGGATATAATTAATACCGCACTGGCGCTTTGACGCAAAAAAATCTGACGGCACCGCATAATAAACCCCGGATTGGCGCGTTTTAAAAGCGATGAAACGCGAAAGCCAACAATCCCACAACAACCAGCCGCGCCCAAAAGAGAGCACGCTGATAATCCTGCGACAGTTTGCCCGCTGCTGCAAGAGCGACAAACGCCTCGCACTGCCGCTACGCATAATCAACCTTAACTGAGCGCCACAATTCAGCGCACAGCCCCTGAAATCTGTGCGCACCGAAAACAAAATGCAACAAAAAAAAATGCATGACGCTATGATATCTCGCTAAAAATCCGTACCTTTGCCCCCGCTTTAGGGAAAACACCCTTTGTGCATTACCAAAACTTATAATATTAACAAAAACATGAAGTACGAAACCGTTTTCATTTTAACTCCCGTTTTGTCTGACGCCCAGATGAAGGAAGCGGTAGAAAAGTTTGCGACTGTGCTCACCGACAACGGTGCCACAATTGTAAACCAGGAGCTTTGGGGCCTGCGCAAGCTCGCCTATCCTATCGACAAGAAGTCGACCGGATTCTACGCTCTCATTGAATTTGACGGCGAACCCACAATCGTCAAGAAACTCGAAACCGCATTCCGCCGCGACGAGCGCGTTATCCGTTTCCTCACATTCCGTCTTGACAAGTACGCTGCACAGTATGCAGAGAAACGCCGCAGCATCCGCGCTGGAAAAGCTGCCGCACCCGTGACTAAAGAAGAAGTAGAAACCGAAACTAAGGAGAACTAACCCATGGCACAAGCTCAGTCTGAAATCCGCTACCTCACTCCCCTGTCGGTAGACGTTAAAAAGAAGAAATACTGCCGTTTCAAACGTAGCGGCATCAAGTATATCGACTACAAGGATCCTGAATTCCTCAAAAAGTTCCTCAACGAGCAGGGCAAAATCCTTCCCCGCCGCATCACTGGAACTTCGCTGAAATTCCAGCGTCGTGTTGCTCAGGCAGTTAAGCGCGCACGCCACTTGGCTCTGCTACCCTACGTTACTGACCTGATGAAATAATTTAGTCACCACCAACTAAAAAGCAAGGAATTATGAAAATCATTCTTAAGGAAGATATACCCTCCCTCGGCTATAAGGACGACGTGGTGGAAGTGAAAAACGGCTACGGTCGTAACTATCTTATCCCTCAGGGAAAAGCTGTTATCGCTACACCCAGCGCACTCAAGGTTCTCGCCGAAAACCAGCGCCAGCGCGCACACAAGCTCGCTAAAATCAAAGCGGACGCTGAAGCACTCGCAGCACAACTCGAAGGAATCAGCCTCACCATCGGCGCTAAGACCAGCTCAACTGGCACTATCTTTGGATCTGTAAACAACATCCAGATTGCAGAAGCACTTGAAAAGCTCGGACACAATGTTGACCGCAAGCTCATCATCATCAAAGATCCTGTCAAGGAAGTTGGCAAGTACAACGCTGTTATCAAGCTCCACAAGGACGTAAGCGTTGACATACCCTTTGAAGTTGTTGCAGAATAAGCAATATCCACAAGGATAAATCACCACGGAGCATCGGCATTTGCCGGTGCTCCGCTTTTATATAATAGCACGGCAGAGTCTTGCACGCGCGAGTGTTTTGTGTGCAATTATTCGCATAATACAGGAAGATTCACTAATTTGCAGCGCGAATCGCACTTACATGTATGCAAGCGTTTGAGGAATTTCTTAAAACACCCTGGGTTTACTGGACACTGCTCATAGCCTATACCGGAACGATACTGAGCATTGTAGGCATCATACTGTCGGAAAACCGCAACCCGGTGAAATCCCTTGCATGGATAACAGTACTTATGCTGTTTCCCGCAGGGGGCATAGTATTGTACATCTTCTTCGGGCGCAGCATCAAGAACACACACATGATTTCGAGGCGCAACCGCCGCCGCCTCCGTGAGCTAACACGTCCTGCCGAGTCCGAGCCCGACCTGAAAGGGCTGAGCGAAGAAAACCGCCAACAGATAATGCTGGCACGCTCGCTTACCGGAGCCGCGTACCACAACAACAACGAAGTGGAGATCTACCATAGCGGCGCAGAAAAATTTGACGCGCTGCTCAAGGACATTGCATCTGCAAAAAAATACATCAACCTCCAGTACTACATTATCCAGGACGACAAAATCGGCACACAAGTATGTGACGCGCTCATCGAAAGGGCACATGCCGGAGTGAAAGTGAGGGTGATATACGACCATATCGGCAGCATCCATGTCAGCAACAAATTCTTCAAGCGCATGAAAGATGCCGGCATAGAGGCATACCCGTTCTTCAGGGTGGCATTCCCACCTTTTGCAACAAGAATCAACTGGCGCAATCACCGCAAGCTGGTGGTCATTGACGGAGAGATCGGATACATCGGAGGCATGAACATTGCTGACAGGTATATCGACGGAGGCAAGTTTGACGTGTGGCGCGATACCCACCTGAGGATTACCGGTCCCGCGGTAGGAGCTCTGCAGTTCTCATTTGCGGTCGACTGGAGGTTCATGGGCAGGGAACTCATAGAGGAATCGGTCACTCCGGACCCGGCAACGCAGAAAGGCACGGCAGGGATGCACCTCCTCTCATGCGGACCCACAAGCGAATGGAGCAACATCGCTTACCTCCTGCTGAAAGCTATCGGAAACGCAAAAAAGAGGATATATATCCAGACACCCTACTTCCTTCCCACCGAAAGCCTCCTCAAAGCGCTGCAGGTCGCCGCGCTCAGCAGGGTTGACGTCAGGGTGATGATTCCCAGGAAAAGTGACTCTAAAATCCTCACTTTCGCCTCACGGAGCTATATATTTGAATGCCTCAGGGCTGGAGTGAAGATATACATGTTCGATGCCGGCATGCTCCATAGCAAAACAGTGGTGATAGACGATGATTTCAGCTCCATCGGCAGTGCGAACATTGACTTCCGCAGCTTCGAGCACAATTTCGAGGCGAATATGTTCATATACTCGCGCCAGGTAAATGCGCAGATGCAAAAACTGTTCCTGGAAGACATGCGCCACTCCACAAGGGTAAAAATAGCGCAATGGCGCCAACGCCCATGGCTCCACAAGGCATTCGAGAGCATATTGAGGCTTCTCAGCCCCGTTCTTTGACCTTTTCGCGAAAAACTGACGCAAAAATGCTGTAAAACATCCGGCATAAATGCGCCCATTCAAAATTAAATCACTATTTTTGTCAAAATTTGAGTTAGTATGTCCGATGCACTAAAGCAGAGACTCGACAGAATCGAAAGCAAAGCCGCGCTTCTTGCTAAGAAGCACGCTGAGATGAGGGAGTCCCGGAAAGCTGATGAAACCCGCATTGCTACGCTTGAAGAGCTCGTTGACAGGCAGAAAAAAGAGATACAGCAGATCACCGCCCAGGTGCAGTACCTCAAGCTGTCCCACACGGTTGCTCCCAATCCAGAGGATGTGGAGAGAAGCAGAGACATACTTGCCGAATTAGTGCGGGAAATCGACAGATGCATCGCCGACATAGGAAATTGATGCAATGACAGATAAAATTGACATTAACCTACGCATAGCGGACGTTGCCCTGAGCCTCTCCATTAAACCGGAAGAGGAAAAATTGCTTAGAGAAGCAGCAAAGGGAATTAACGACGCATGGAGCTCCTGGAGAAGCAGGTTCAGCACCAAATCACCGGCTGAAGTGCTTGCCATGGTAACCCTCCTGTTTACAAAAAGCTATCTTGCCCTTAGGGAGCAGACGCAGCGGACAGAGGAGGTGCTCGACCAGTTGGAGCGCACCATAGATATGCTTCTTCTCGAAAAAGACAGCAACGGGAAGAATGAAAGCTGACGGCACCGGTCGGTTATAACGACTTTTTTGAAACAGACCGTCAATCCTGCACAATTTGCACGTCAACAGCGCCTATGCTGTTGCGGGTAGGTTGCGCATTTTTTTTAACCATAAATATATACCATAATATGGAAATTGTTTACATCATAATCACGGCATTGATTGCCCTTGCCATAGGAGCGGCAGCCGCNNCCTCCTCTGTCCGCTGCGTCTGCTCCCATTGCCATACAGAGGAATTTTGCACGTTCAAGAGCCAAAATCATCATTGAGGAGGCGGCAAAAGAGGCTGAAGTAATCAAGAAAAACAAACTCCTCGAAGCCAGGGAGGAAGAAATAAAAATCACCGCTGAGGCTGAAAAGCTCGCAGCGCAGAAAATGGCTAAGATTCAGAGCACCGAGAGCAGGCTCAAGCAGCGCGAGATGCAGCTCAACCAGCAGCAGGGCGACAACCAGCGCGAAAGAAACAGCATTGAGCAGGCTAAAGCGCGCCTTGATGAGCAGTTTGCCGGAATCGAGGTGAAAAAGACAGAGCTTGAGGCGCTCAAGCGCAAAGCGCAGGAAGAACTTGAGCACATCAGCGGGCTTTCATCAGAAGAAGCGAAGGAAAAACTCGTTGAATCACTCAAGGATGAAGCAAAGACAGCGGCAGCAAGCTATATCAACGATATCATGGACGAAGCCAAGATGACGGCAAACAAAGAGGCTAAGAGAATCGTTGTGCAGAGCATCCAGAGAGTGGCTACAGAAACCGCAATCGAAAACTCCGTTACCGTTTTCCAGATTGACTCGGACGAAATCAAAGGACGCATCATCGGTCGTGAAGGCAGAAACATCCGCGCCCTCGAAGCTGCTACAGGAATAGAAATCATTGTTGACGACACACCTGAGGCTATAGTCCTCTCCGGATTCGACCCCGTCCGTAGGGAAATTGCGCGCCTCGCGCTCCATCAGCTCGTTGCCGACGGGCGTATCCACCCGGCACGCATCGAAGAGGTTGTCGCTAAAGTGCGCAAACAGATTGAGGAAGAAATCATTGAAACCGGCAAACGCACCGCTATTGACCTCGGAATACACGGGCTTCACCCCGACCTCATCCGCCTTGTTGGCAAAATGAAATACCGTTCCAGCTACGGGCAGAACCTTTTGCAGCACTCTCGCGAAACTGCTAACCTCTGCGCGGTAATGGCAAGCGAACTCGGGCTTAACCCCAAAAAAGCACGCCGCGCTGGGCTTCTCCACGACATAGGCAAAGTGCCCGATGAAGAACCGGAACTACCCCACGCGCTCCTCGGCATGAAACTCGCCGAAAAGTACAAGGAAAAACCCGAAATTTGCAACGCTATCGGTGCGCACCATGACGAAATTGAGCAGACAAGCCTGCTTGCACCAATTGTGCAGGTTTGTGACGCTATTTCGGGAGCACGACCGGGAGCACGCCGCGAAATTGTTGAAGCGTACATCAAACGACTCAACGACCTCGAGCAGCTTGCTCTTTCATATCCCGGTGTCATTAAGACATACGCTATCCAGGCGGGACGTGAGCTCAGGGTTATCGTGGGAGCAGACAAGATTGACGACGTTGAAACAGAAAAGCTATCTGCGGAAATCGCCAAGAGAATACAGGACGAGATGACATATCCCGGACAGGTCAAAATCACTGTCATCAGAGAGACTCGCTCAGTAAGCTTCGCAAAATAACCAACAGCAATCGCTATGAACAAAGATTCACAAAGCGACGGCTGTACTGAAAAAAACAGCCGTCCGGGTTGCTGCAAAAACTCAGGCGGAGTGCCCAGAGGAAAGCTACACTGCTTCGACTGGCTTGCAGATGTGCCGGGAGGAAAGGCGCAGAGCGACCTCGTGGAGGTGCAGTTCAAGAACACCCGCAAAGGCTTTTACAAAAACACTCTCGGGCTTGACCTTGCTATAGGCGACCTCGTGGCGGTAGAAGCATCGCCGGGGCACGACATTGGGGAAGTCACACTCACAGGGCAGCTCGTTGCGCTCCAGATGAAAAAAGTGGGAGTGAAACCCGGCACCGAACTCAAAAGAGTGTTCAGGAAAGCCAAACCCGGAGACCTTGAAAAATACCGCGAGGCGCAGGCACGCGAAAACGACACCATGATTCGGGCAAGGAAAATTGCCGAAGACCTCAATCTGAACATGAAGATTGGCGATGTCGAGTACCAGGGTGACGGAAACAAGGCTATATTCTATTATATCGCGGACGAGCGCGTTGACTTCCGCCAGCTGATTAAAGTGCTTGCCGAAACATTCAAGGTGCGCATTGAAATGAAGCAGATTGGAGCAAGGCAGGAAGCAGGCAGGATTGGGGGCATCGGTCCATGCGGGCGACCGCTATGCTGCGCAAGCTGGATGACTAACTTTGTGTCTGTAGGTACTGCCGCTGCGCGATTCCAGGACATTTCGCTGAATCCGCAGAAACTCGCCGGACAATGCGCCAAGCTCAAATGCTGCATTAACTTCGAGGTGGACACATACGTTGAGAGCGTCAAGCGGATGCCCTCAAAAGAAATAAGGCTTGAAACCGCTGATGCCACATACTACCATTTCAAGTACGATATATTCAAACGCGAAATAACATACTCCACCGACAAGAGCATTGCCGCCAACCTTGTCACAATTGATGCCGCAAGGGCATTTGAAATCATTGCCCTCAATAAAAAAGGAGAGAAACCACTAACCCTTCTCCGCGATGGCGATGACAAGCAGCAGGACAAGAAAACTTACAACGACATACTCGGTCAGGACATAACCCGCTTCGACAAAAAGAAGAAAAAGAAAAAATCGAAGCAAAACCAGCAGCAAAAGCCTGCTGATGCAGAAACCACCGAGAAGAAGCCGGAAAATAATCCTACGGAGAAAAAAGAGAACAAGCAGGGAAAGAAAGACAAAGCCAACCGGCAGAACCGGAGGCTGCGTCCTGGGGACACTCCAAACAATTCCGCTCCCGGTGAAGGAAGGAATGCAGAGCAGAATATCCGTCCCGCTATGTCTCCGAGCCGAAGAATGTTGAACCAAGACGACAAGAATGGCAATTAAGCCTTTTGCTTCTGTTATATTTGCCGTACTTATGGCGGCATGCACATCCGCCGGCTACTACAGCGGCTTTGAGGAAGTGCCAGCGGACGGTTGGGCGTATGGCGACACCATTGTTTTTGCCGCTGACAGTTGCGTAGCTCCCGGAATGCTTATCGCACTACGGCATAATGACTCATACCCCTACAGGAACATATGGCTTGAAATGTCTGATTCCCTGCATCGCGACACCGTCAACATTGAGCTGTGCGACATATATGGCAGATGGCACGGCAAAGGCATAGGTTCATCATACCAGATTTCCGCTCCCGCGCCATTCACACCTGTTCCGGGAAAAACAGTTTCCATACGCCACATACTGCGGGTGGACACACTCGTTGGCATCGAACAAATCGGGCTGATTCCGCAACCTTGAATACTTATGCAACAATTCGACTCACTGATATTTGACATGGACGGAACCCTGTGGGACGCCGTTGATTCATATGCGGCGGTCTGGGACGCTACATTTTCACAGATGGGCATGCCAGATACCGTCAGCCGCAATCAGCTCATCAAATGCATGGGGCTACCTATCGACAAGATATACGAGGTCGTGGTTGGAAAACCCGAAATAGCGCAGGAATTCCTTAAACGCCTTGCACAAAACGAAGACTCCATGATGATGACACTGGGAGGTATCCTTTACCCTGGAGTAAGAGAGCGCATACCGGAACTCGCAAAAAAATACCGCCTTTTCATGGTGAGCAACTGCGGAATTCTCGGATTGCCAAACTTCCTGAAATTCACTGCGCTTGAACCATACTTCACCGACACCCTTTCCTACGGGCAGACCCTCCTTCCGAAAGAAGGCAACATCCGTGAGCTCATCAAGCGCCATTCACTGCAAGCGCCTGTTTACATAGGCGACACAAACGGGGATTGCACAAGCGCCCATGCCGCTGGAATACCGATGATGCATGCCGCATACGGATTCGGCAAAGCGCCGGAGGCTGACTTCTCGGCTCGCTCTTTTGACGAAATCGCAAATTTTTTCTTGACAGCACATTCATGAACCGCTTACTCATACTCGACAGCGAAGAGCACAACCTTCGTATTGAAAAAATCAGGACGGCACTCGCGCATACATCCGCGCAGGCTATCCTTGTCACCGATAACGCCAACATATTTTATATCACCGGGCGCGTGTTCGCAGGGCAGATATACATCCCTCTGCTTGGACCGGTCATTTTCTTCATCCGCCGTCCTGTTGGTCTGGAAGGCGATGGAGTGGTATATATAAGGAAGGCTGAACAGATGGCGGAGAGCCTCGGGCTCAATATGCCGGAATCGCTTGCTCTGGAACTTGACATTACCGCCTACTCTACGGTGAAACGCCTTAGTGCAATATTTCCTGGAACAGAAATTGTGAATGGTTCTCCCGTGATGAGAATCGCACGCTCAGTCAAGACTCCCGCAGAAATAAGGATGATGAAAATTTCCGGTGAAAAACAGGAGCGTGTTTACCGCCGCATCCCACACCTGTTCCGTCCAGGCATGACCGACCTTGAGCTTCAGGTAGAAATCGAGCGCACCAGCCGTCTTGAAGGATGCCTCGGGCAGTTCCGCATTTCAGGTGACTCCATGGAGCTATACATGGCGAACATACTCGTTGGGGACAATGCCGACACACCAACCCCATACGATTTCGCAATGGGAGGAGAGGGGCTTGACCCGTCACTCCCGGTTGGATGCAACGGCACTGTCATTAAACCCGGATACTCGGTAATGGTCGATGCAAACGGCAACTACACCGGCTACATGACAGACATGACCAGGACATTTGCGGCAACAACCATTGAGCCGCTTGCTGAAAAGGCGCACCGCACATCTATTGAAATATGCAAGGCTATCGCTGATGCGGGAAAACCGGGAACACCGGCAAAAACTCTTTACGAGATTGCCGAAAAAATGGCGAAAGAAGTTGGGCTTGAACGCTACTTCATGGGTCATGCGCAGAAAGCCGGGTTTGTTGGTCACGGAGTAGGCATAGAGATAAACGAGCTACCGGTGCTCGCCCCAAGAAGCAAAGACATCCTTCAGGAGGGCAATGCAATCGCTGTTGAGCCTAAATTTGTAATACCGAAAGTTGGTGCCGTGGGTATTGAAAACACCTACATCGTCACCCATGACGGAATGGAACGCATAACTTGCGCTCCTGAAGAAATCATAAGCCTTGAAAAATGAAGGTAGAGGCGATTGACACACCGGAAGTACGCCTTGTCGGAGAAGCGGCGGACTCTCTCGGGCGTGAATGTTACGCTGTCGGAGGATATGTCCGCGACCTTTTCCTTCACCGCCATTCAAAGGACATTGACTTCGTCACCATTGGAAGCGGCATAGAGGTGGCGGAAGCTGTTGCCGCAAAAATCGGCAAAAAGGCGCATCTCGCTGTTTTCAGGAATTTCGGCACGGCACAGGTAAAAAAAGGCGACCTTGAGCTTGAATTTGTCGGAGCAAGAAAAGAATCCTACTCCCATGACAGCCGCAAGCCGATTGTTGAGGACGGCACCCTTGTTGAAGACTTGTCGCGCAGGGATTTCACTATAAACGCGCTTGCTGTCAGGGTTAATGCTGAATCATTCGGAGAGCTTATAGATCTCTTCGGCGGCATAAAAGATATGCAGCGGCGCATTATCCGCACTCCTCTGGATCCCGACATTACCTTCAGCGACGACCCCTTGAGGATGATGAGGGCTATCCGCTTTGCAACACAGCTTGATTTTGAAATTTTCCCGGAAACATTCAACGCTATCAGGCGCAATGCCGCAAGGATTTCCATTATATCGCGTGAGCGCATTGCCGACGAGCTCATGAAAATAATGGCTTCCCCTGTCCCCTCTATCGGATGGAAGCTGCTCAGCGATACCGGGCTGCTCAAACTCATCTTTCCTGAACTCGCGGCAATGCGGGGAGTGGATGTGGTAAATGGCAGGGGGCACAAGGACAATTTCTTCCACACCCTTGCTGTACTTGACAAAGTTGCTGACAAATCAAATGACATCTGGCTCAGGTGGGCGGCACTTATGCACGATATCGCTAAACCTGTCACCAAGCGCTGGGATGATAATATAGGATGGACATTCCACAACCATAATTTTGTCGGGGCAAAGATGATTCCGCGTATTTTCAGGACTATGAAAATGCCGCTAAACGACAAGATGAAATATGTGGCGAAAATGGTGGAACTCCACATGCGCCCGATTGCGTTGGTTGAAGATGGAGTGACCGACAGCGCCGTGCGCCGCCTCATCCATGACGCTGGAGATGACCTTACAGACCTTATGACGCTCTGCGAAGCGGACATCACCTCAAAAAACGTTGACAAAGTAAAGCGGCACCTTGAAAATTTCGCTCATGTGAGGCAGAAAATGGTGGAATTGGAAGAAAAAGACCACATCCGCAACTTCCAGCCGCCGGTAGACGGGCAGGAAATCATGGCAATGTTCGGGCTCGAACCATCACCCGAAATAGGCATGTTGAAAATTGCGGTGAAAGATGCTATCCTGGACGGAGTGATTCCTAACGAGCGGCAGGCTGCGCTCGATTTCGTCATCGCTAAAGCAGCGGAAATGGGGATAAAGCCTGTAGGCTAACCCTTGAAACTTTCGCTGACCTTGCGCCTTATTGCAAGGAAATTCACGAGTGTGATTGCTGTAATAACCGCAACACCTGTCACGATTGCAGCAAGCGGCGACGCGCCTTTTACGCCTATTGCCTCCAGAGGACCACTCCACAATGCGGACACAACCAGCATAACTATTATTGCGCCGGCAAGCACGCACGCATTCACCACTCCTACTATTATATAGTAATACCGTCCTACCGCAGCCGGCTTATATCCCATAAGCATAAGGTCATGCAGCTTGCTCCTATTCTTTTGCAGCAGGAGCCACACGCTTAGCATAAGAATGCCGAAAGCAAGAATGCATATCACTCCCCCGATTCCGGCAACGACTCCAGTGGCTACCGAGAGGAAATATGCGGCTCTGCCGCTGGCGGCTTTGTCGCCGGCAGCTTCATACCCGTGGGAGTCAAGGTATTTTTTAACCTCTGGGCTACCGGGAGAATCGGTCTCGATTATCAGCCTGGAAGGATTACGGTCGCCGGACTCACCAAACTCGCTGTTTGCCCACTCCATGAACTCCTCAGGCACAGCTATGGTGTTGAGGCGCGATGAAAAGCCTACTACCCTGCCTTTCAGCCATATCTGCCGTCCGTTGCCGCTCAGCGACAGTCGCACCGGCACCATGCCGACAACACCTTCGCTTATTTTAGGCAATCCTGCGGATGCTGCGTAGCCGTAATTATAAAGAGTCAGGTAATCCTTGTTGAGGACAATAGGCACAGTGGTGTCTTTCCCCGGCTCAAAATGCCAGCCGGAAGGCACTGCGTCAAAGAAATCTGTTGGCACCGATTCAAGGAACAGCGATGTTGACATTCCTCTGCCACCCATATCCAGCGACGCGCTGACATTAAAATCCGACGACGTGAACTCACCTACCCTTTTGACCCATTTCTGGCTTTCAAGGTCCGCTATGTCCTCCGGCGAAAAAGAATTGTCGCCGCCAAGGAGCGAGCCAATGGCGTTTACCGTCCGCGAAATGACAATATAATCCTTCGTCACATACGGGTCGTCACCCTCGCTGTCGGAATGGACATCGCAGTAAAAACGCACCGCGCACAGCACAATGGCAAGTCCCACAAAAGTTGCTGCGGCATATCCGCCTAATTGCCACACACTTATATTACGGCGTAGCAAACGCCACACAATATCGCTGCTCATAGTTTAATTACATCCTGGTAATCCAAATCAAGGTGGTTTCCTACAGAAGTCACTATCACTCCGGCGCCACACTCCTTTGCCTCATGCTCTATCAAAGACGCGACCACAGAATTGTTTCGGCTGTCGAGGTGGCTCACAGGCTCGTCGAGAAGCAGGAAATCAAATGGCTGGCAGAGCGCGCGGATAATCGCCACTCTCTGCTGCTGACCTACCGACATCTTTCCGGCGGGAACATCCGCGCGGTTTCCTATCTCAAGCAATTCAAAAGCCTCATTGAGCCACTTGCTGCTCCGGTGCGAGGTCAGGCGGTTCTTTATCTCCACATTCTCCATCGCCGTCAGTTCAGGGAAAAGGCACAGGTCCTGGGGAAGGAGAGATATTGCCGTGCTGCGGATTCCGCACCAACGGTCAACAGAAAAATTGCGCACATTCTCACCATCCATCAGTATTTCGCCCATATAATCCCTGCGGCGTCCGAAAATAAAACTTAGAAGTGATGATTTGCCGTTGCCGCTCTCCGCAGAAACCAAAGTGCGGCATCCGCGTTTAAAGTGCAAATCGCGGAGCCAGACCTGTGAATTTGCAATGCGTTCCTCAGCCTCCATGCCCCCGAAAACCTCCGGAAGCACCTGGTGCAAGGTTATTTCATTAACACTCATCTGAATATTTCTCCAAGCAAGGTCTGAAGAACTGGTATTGTGGCACCGGCAACAGTTATTGTGGTGGTTGTCTCGTTCTCCCCTGTCACGGAAATAACGGATACCTCTGAATTTCTCAAAGCCACTTTCGCCGGAATCACCACCTTGACAATCATCCTGTCGCCGCTGAATGATTCCATCTCAGCACCCTGCTCAACATTTCCTTTGACTATTGAAAAAATTCCGTTTGCCGAACTCACCTTGAAGCTGAAATCCCCCTGACCTGCTACAAAATCGCCTGTCTGGGAGCTCACGGTAAACATTGTGCCGAGATAATTCCTTGCTGCGTTTACTGCTGCTTCGGCATCATTCTGGCTCATCTGCGCCGCAAAAACAAAGTTCCATTCGCTCAGTGACGGAATGCTCCACGCAGACTCGGTTAAAGGCACCGCCGCAAACTCTATAGTGCCGTCGGTTTTGTTGAGGTACGGCACTACGCTTTCAAGCATGCCACCTACCTGGAAACCGCCGACCATTCCGCCGACCATGGCAATGGAATTCCAGTCTATATCCTTTGTCATACCTGCGGCAAAGACAATAGGAGCGTCAACAGGGAGAAGCTTGAGCGCCGCAGGGTCAAGGTTCTGGAGTAAAGTGTTTGCAAGCACATTGCCGTCATTATCCATGCGCCTCGTGCCTATGGCTATATCGTTGCCCTTCGGCTCCACGTCGATGCACATCCACTGGTCTGCGGCAACATTCATGCCACGACCTGTTGCGACAATGCTTATCATCTTGTTCTCGCTGAGGAATGACGCAAGTGCCGGATACTCCTTTTTGAAAGCGCCCTCTTTTGTCCCTTCAATAATATCCTTAGGAGTGGTATTGCTGCCGATAACAGCCCAGCCTTGACCGTCACCGAGATAAATGAAAAGGTCATTGCCTATCGCATAGCAGTCATAGCCGTCTTTATTGCCTTTGTCCACTGCGCCGGCATCCTTGAAAGCCCTCCTCAGCACCTCCTGGTCCTTCAGCAGNNAGCAGGAAAGTAGCGAAAACATTGCGGTTGCCGGTCGAGGCTATCACCACATCCGATATATCCGCGCCGGTCCTGAGAGCCGGCAATATTTTCACAATCTCTGCTTTTGCCGACGGGGAAATCCTCACATTAGCAGGGAAATCCACAGTGCTGTCCTGGATAGCGAAACCGCTTGCATCTGCAATGGCTTCAAAGTTGACAGCGGCTACTACCTGGCTTGATGACGGAACTGTTGCAAGCAGCTCCTCTGTGCGGGAGCAAGAACTCAGGCACGCGATTGCCCCTGCAAGTGCAAGAGCAAGCATAATAAAATTTTTCCTCATCTTTTTCACATTTTTA
>DAAJ01000095.1 GCA_001701115.1 Bacteroidales bacterium GP2 | reverse complement strand
GAACCGCGGGTTGCGCTATCGCTTAACACCACGGCTACTTTCTGTGTGCGCTCTCCGGCGCACATTTTTCATGAGGGTAGATAAAGCGAGGGGCTGTGTCAAATGGATCGCACGCTCTGAACCGCGGGTTGCGCTATCGCTTAACACAACGGTTACTTTCTGTGTGCGCTCTCCGGCGCACATTTTTCATGAGGGTGGATAAAGTGAGGGCGGGCACCGAAACCGGTGTCCGCCCTACAACGATATTAGTAAGTATGGAGTTTAAAGTCCGCCTTCAAGATATGAGGGGAAGATGATTTGGATTACACCAAAATCTCCTGTATAGTTATATCCACCTACACCAGATATGTAATAATATGGTGAAAGACATGCATATCCCGGCTCAGCCCAACGACAATTTTCCATGCTCAATCCAGTAAATGAACTGGGAGGATAACATACAATAGGCTGACTTGATTCTCCTTTATAGTTAACACCTATTTTAACAGGAGTCCATGCAAGGACAGTAGCTCCAGCCGATGTTGTTTCCCAAAACTCCAGGTAATCAGGATATTGACCTGTGCGCCAGTCTCCCCAATCACCACCATCCTCAGCCATGCCTTGATTATATGGCTTCATAACACGCCATCTCTGGAAACCTTCAGCTTGCATGATTTCAACCTCAGCTTCAACATCTCCTGTTGCAAACTGGTCGATAAAGATACCCTTGCCGAGGCTTACCCATGTATAGTTTACGGGGCAGTTGAGTGTAAGGGTTGAAATGCCAGAATAACTGGGATTGCCATCGAATTCCAATGTTCCACTATATGTAGTGGGGGGCATTGCATTTGCAATATTTATAACAATTTCAGCAGTGTTGCTGCCAGCCTCAAATTTCACCTGACTTGGAACGGTAATGTCAGCAGGACAGTTCTTACCGGGAGTAAATGTGATATTTACTGTTTCTTCGGCTGTAGCTATAGCACGTCTTACCGGAATAGAAAATTCCACTGCTCCGGGAGAAAGTGTTTCGTTATAACTCGCGCACTGAAATGAAAGACCCTGTTCAAGTGGCGCCTCATCCCAATAACCTTTATCAGAGCAGGAAGACAGTGCAGAAACCGCCATTACCGCTGCAACTGAAAGTATTTTAAATAATTTCATCTTGTTCTAAATTTTTTTTAATTATTACTCTACGATAGGAGTAGGAATCGGACCTTCAGGGTTGTTAGCACCGATTGCAGCATTAGTCTGCATTTCATCCAACGGAATCAGATATATACGCAAGGGGCTATCTGCGGGGATATTAAAGCAAACAGAAGGCTCAAATCCGCCACCTACGCGATCCACCGGTTTTTTAAGACGCTGCAAGTCGTAATATGCAAGACCTTCGCCCCAAAGCTCAATACGACGCTGACGCCAAATTTCATCCTGAACATCGGTAGCAGATGATGCTGTGCAATTGTACTGCGGATCACGGTATTTCTGAATGAAATTGTTAAGTGTTGCCACACCTGCACCGGGATTTCCTGACATTGCCTGAGCTTCAGCAAGAGTCAAATACATCTCTTCAATACGCATCAAAGGTATATCATTGAGATAACATACACCACTGAAGGCACTCTGATATGTATCAAATTTCACATTGATGTAAGCAGCCTCTTTTTTGGTTTCAAAATAGTCATAGAGAACCGCAGCGTGTGCCGCATCCAAGTTCGGGCTATTTCCTTCTGCATCACACCACCATCCCTTGCGGACGTCTGTAGGAGAAATAGATTCAAAAAGCGCCTTGTTTATATACCTGAACACACCAACCTGAGCATAGCCACCGACATAGAATGTAACGAAGTGACCAGGCCAGCAGTGGAGGTTGCCCACCTCACCTGATTCAACGTCAATAGCCAAAAGCCATGAGCTATCGCCGGCATCCCAGAAAGATGGTTTTGAAACCTGTGCAATAGTATAAGGTGTGCAACGGCTATTTTCAATCACATATTGTGCATCGGCAGCTGCCTCACTCCATTTATTCATAACCAGATTTATACGGGCACGTATGCCTGTTGCAGCGGCAGCAGTCATAAACTGTTTGCCAAGACGGTCAGCCGGAGCAATATTACCGGTAGCCTTAAGCAAATCGATAGTTTTATTAATGTCACTGAGAATCTGAGCGTAAACCTCTTCAACTGTAGCGCGGGGAGCACCTTCAACAGCAGCCTGGTCACTGTTTTCCTCTGTAATGATAGGCACACAGGGTTTATCCTGATTGCCGACATAAGTAAACTGGTAAACCTGTGCAAGATTGAAATATGCCCATGCACGGTAACCCAAAGCCTGAGCCATATAATACTGCAAGGTAGGATTTGTTGTTTCCGGGTCAATGCTCTTAAGCACAGAATTACAAGAATAAATCATGTTGTAATTTGTACCCCACATAAAGCCTGTTGTGCGTGAGGTAGCAGTTTTGTCTGCGTAAGTCAATCCCTGGTTAAACCAGTTGTAACCATCAGTAGTTGAAGGCATATCGGCAGTCCTTGAGTCCATGAAAAGCATTGATGCAGGCCAACCGAAGTCACTTTGAACGCTACTGCTACCATAGACACCGCAATATTGCTTGGTCATTACAGGGAGTGCATTGACACTCGCTTCAGCCATTGAGGGGTCATTAGCAACCACCTGCTCCTTTTGATCTGAAGTGACAGTTCCACCTATTGGCTCTGTATCGAGATCGTTACATGACCCCAGAAATGCCAGTGCTGCAACAGCGGGAATAAATTTATATATTGTTTTCATTGTTATAGCTTATTGGAATTAAAATTCAATTTTCAAACCGCCTGATACACAACGTACGGCTGTATATGTAGAGGTAGTAGCGGATGTGAAGCTCTGACGGGGGTCAAGACCTTTACGTGCGCTCCAGAGAGCTACATTATCTGCGGCAACATAAACTCGGAGATTATTGATACCGATTTTACGAGTAGTATTTACAGGTATAGTGTAACCCAAAGTAATATTATTCAGAGAGAGATAGTTGCTTGACACAAGAACTCTGTCTGTGGTATATCTTGAGAATGAATAGCTATCTCCCGCATCGAGACGTGGAACATTTGTATAGGGATTTTCTGGAGTCCACGCCTGAAGGATATCCTTATGCCAGTTATGTCCATAGTCAGATGAATAACCTGAACCCATGAATGACTGGTAGCCGGAGTCTGCAATCTTACCACCTGCCTGATAGCTGAATGAAATTCCAAGGTCAAAGCCGTATGCATTAAGTGTTGTTCCAAAACCGCCATAAAGTTTCGGGAAGATATTGCCTGTGCTCTGACGGTCTTTCGTGTCATAATTGGATTTCACATGATAAGTACCTTCAATCCTCTCACCGTCTTTGTCATAATCCCATCCCCAGTAAAGAGCCTTACCGTTTGCAGGGTCAACACCGGCATATTTAACGAGGTACAACTGGTACATTGATTCACCTTCCCTGTAGATACGGCTTCCACTAATCCATTCTCCATCAAGTTCAGGAGCAAGTTTAAGCACCTTATTGTTAATCCATGTGCCATTGAAGTTGATAGACCATGTGATATTGTCTGTCCTGATAGGTGTATAGGTAAGTTCAAGTTCAAGACCATTGTTACGCATAGAACCCACATTCATAGGAATTGAAGAGTAACCGAGAGAAGGTGATACAGGACGATTGTAAAGCATGTCAGATGTCTGACGGTTAAAGTATTCCAATGTACCGGTGAACATACCCTTCAAGAAAGTGTAGTCAACACCAACGTTGAATGAGTTAGATGTTTCCCAAGTGATGTCGGGATTACCCTTATATGAGAGTTCACCATCACTCCAGCTTGTAGCACCGCTGATTGCGTATTGGTCAAGATAAGCATAATAGTTTCCGATATTGTCGTTACCCTGCTGACCGAAAGATGCGCGGAGCTTGAGCTGGTTGAGCCATTCGCTTTGGTCTCTGAGGAATGCCTCGTTGGCGAGGTTCCATGCACCAGACACAGAGAAGAAGTTACCCCAACGGTGTTTGGGAGCAAAACGAGAGGAAGCATCACGGCGATACATACCGGTAATGAAGTAACGGGAATCATAGTTGTAATTCACCTGACCGAAAATACCACGTGTAGAGTATTCTGTAGCAGCACCGTAACCTCTGCGGGCATCATTCATAAGAGTGTTGTTGATTGCCCATGAGAACGGGTTGTAGAGTCCCATACCAGTGCCTTCAACATACTCGTTTCTATAGTCGTAGCTTTCATAACCGACCATAAGCTCCATGTTATGCACATCGCCAAAGGTATGTTTATAGTTCGCGATACCCTGCATTGTGAATCCAGAAGTTCTGTCAGATTCCTGAGTAGCGTTACCGCCCTGTGTGGTAAACTGACCATAAACACCACTGAGCACCATGTGGTAACGAGTATTGTCTAATGAATAACCTATAGTTCCGGTAAGGGTAAGACCATTGATCGGTGTGAGCTGAACGAACCATTTGCCGTTGAAGAGGTCGGTAAGATATTCACGCGAGTCATAGATGAGCTGACCGGCAGGGTTACCGTTAGTAATGATAGGACGGGGCCAGGGTGTTGATTTTGAATCACCGTAGTCATAGATAGGCTTGTTGTATGACTCATCATATTTAATTGCGCCTGACGCATCACGCACATAAATAGGATAAATAGGAGCCATAGCATTTGCAGCATAGAACGCATTACCGTTACTGGTTGAAGAGCTTGATGTCATATCGCGGGGATAATCACTCTTCGCATAAGCATAGCTGAGGTTTGTTCCGATCTTAAACCAGTCTGTAACTTTATAATCCACGCTCAAACGGGTTGAAATACGCTCGTAGCTTGAGTTCTGGATAACACCCTCATCATTGGTGTAAGATCCGTTAAAGTAATAGTTATAACGGTCTGTTGCACCTGAAATGCTCATGTTGTATTCCTGACGGAGACCGTTACGGAATGTAGCATCTGACCAGTTGTCAGGTGTAAAGTAGTAGTCGCCGTACTTATAACCAAGGGTAGCGTTGGGGTTGATCTTGCCATTCTCACCAATGAGCAACTCACCCTGAGGCACAGTAAATACCTGATAGCCTAAAGCAGAGAGCATCTGGCTGTTAGCATAGGTGTGTGCTCTCGCACGATCATAACCAAGATTATAAAGAGCATTATTGAACTGAGCCATATAGCTAAGTTCATAGTACTGAGCAGGGCTATCAATTACATCATAGTTTTTAATCTGACGGCTGTTAGCACCCCATTTAGCATCGAGTGTTACTTTTGTTTTGCCCAGTTTACCACGTTTGGTATTAATAAGGATGACACCGTTAGCACCACGAGCACCATAAAGAGCCGCAGCGGCAGCATCTTTAAGGACAGTCATGTTTTCAATATCACTGGGGTTAAGAGCTGCAATGTCACCATCATAGGGAACGCCATCAAGCACATAAAGAGGAGTTGAGCTTGCATTGATAGAACCTACACCACGGATACGGATTGTAGAACCAGTACCGGGCTGACCATTTGAATTGATTGTCTGTACACCGGCTACAACACCATTAAGAGCATTGGTAACGTTTGTAACAAGACGATCCTCAATAATAGAAGCGTCGACGACAGAAGCAGCACCGGTATATTCCGACTTTTTAGCTGTGCCGTAAGCGACTACCATTACTTCATCCAGTTTGGTATCTGAAGATACCATCTTGACGAGGAGTTTTTCACCTGTGATTTCCACTTCCTGAGTAGTCATTCCGATGTAAGTGATCCTGAGTTTCTTCACATCAGAATTTACTTTGAGCGTGAACTCACCCTCGTTGTTTGTTGATGTGCCCATGCCACCGCCTATCGGCATGACACTTGCACCTGCCAGGGGCTCAAAGTCGTCTGCAGCAACGACTTTACCGGTCACGGTACGCGTCTGCGCAGACGCGATCGCGAACGTAGCCACGGTCAATAGCAATAATAAAAACTTTTTCATACTAAAAAATAATTAGACATATAGTGAATTACTTCAATTCGCTTTTTCCAAATGCCACCGGGAGGCTTATATCAAGCGTCACGGCAACTATATTTCATACTGTGTTGGCAAGGATATTCCTTACGAAGTCGCAAAGATATTAATATTTTTTCGCATATCAACAAATCAAAAGGACTTTTTCTAACTTTTAACATTTGAGGCGTATTACTTACATGAAGTATAAGGCTAATATTCAATATATTACGCAAGGAAATACAGCTTTTGATGGGAAACAGTTAATTTTTTCTGTTAACTTTCGGAAGATTACGCCTCGCGTGCGTGCGCGTATTATAATATAGGTGTAACGAAAACCCGATAGCTTGTTATGCAGTGGCTACGGGAATCAACTTTACACAGCCGCTTTAACCTCATGCTGCACTATCGCTTGCATGAGGTTTCGCACTGCAACGCTCCTTGCGGAGCTTGAACCGCATCAACCGTGCGCTCCCCGGCGCAGCGGCGGCGCCCCGTGCTCCTAAGGGATAGACAGGATTAAAATAAAAATGGAACGGGTATTTGTATTATAAGATGGCATTAGTTATCTTTGTACAGCCAATTCAATGAAACTCATAGAGATAAACATAGAAAAAATAATGGCTCTGTGCAAAAAGTACAGAGTTGACAAATTATGGGTCTTCGGTTCAATACTCACCCCACGCTTCAACGATGAGAGCGATGTGGATTTTTCTGTAATTTTCCATTATGAACAGATTCCTGATTTATTTGTAAATTTTTTTGACTTTATTGAGGATTTACAGGGTCTGTTGGGACGCAAGATTGATTTAATTGACGAAACCGCGATAAAAAATCCTATTTTCAAGAAAGAGCTTGACTCTACAAAACTATTGATATATGGATGAGGCAATACGAAAACATCTTACAGATATACTGGACTCCATATTTAATATAGAGCTATATTGCCGTACTCGTCCATTTGAATTCAGTGCATTTTGTTCGGACAAGTGTTTTCGGAGCGCTACACAATGGGAAATTGCAGTTATTGGAGAAGCGATGAACCGTATATTAAAGATAAATCCCGATATACCTATTACTTCTGCACGCCGCATAGTCAATACCCGCAACTACTTAATCCACGGCTATGACAGTCTTAAAGCGGAACTTATATGGGCTATCGTAGTCAATCACCTGCCGATCCTTAAATCTGAAGTAGTGCAACTTTTAGGGAATGAGGGGTAATGCCTCGGGAGGGCATACACTATTTCACACAGCCGCTTTCTCCTTCGCACTGCAACGCTCCTTGCGGAGCTTGAACCGCTGCAACCGTGCGCCCTACGGCGCAGCGGCAGATGAATAAATATTAAGGATTTCTGTCGATAATAATGCGGCTTTTGATTTCACATAGCGCATTATTCTGTGCAAATATTTGGTTTTTGGGATTTTAGCCGTTACTTTTGCATTTCCTTAGCCGGAAACCCCGGTCAAGGTTGTGGATTTTTATAATGAATGTTGATATGACGCAGTTCAAAAACCGGCTCCGCTCGGAAGCAAGCACCGCCGGAAGACGTATGGCTGGCGCCCGTGCGCTATGGAGAGCCAATGGCATGAAGGAGAACCAGATAGGCAAACCGATTATTGCCATCGTGAACTCTTTCACCCAGTTTGTGCCGGGGCACACGCACCTTCATGAAATAGGACAGATTGTAAAGGAGGAGATTGAGAAGCTCGGTTGCTTTGCCGCCGAGTTCAATACTATTGCGATTGACGACGGAATTGCAATGGGGCATGACGGAATGCTTTATTCCCTGCCTTCGCGTGACCTCATTGCTGATTCGGTGGAATATATGGTGAACGCGCACAAGGCTGACGCTATGGTATGCATTTCCAATTGCGACAAGGTGACTCCCGGCATGCTCATGGCGGCAATGCGCCTGAATATCCCCGCTATATTTGTGAGCGGCGGACCTATGGAGGCGGGAAAACTCGGCGACAGGCACCTTGACCTCATCGACATCATGGTTGATGCGGCAGATGAGAGCGTGAGCGACGAGGCGGTTGAGCTTCTTGAGAAGCATGGCTGCCCTACTTGCGGCTCTTGCTCGGGAATGTTCACGGCTAATTCGATGAATTCCCTGAATGAGGCTATCGGTCTTGCGCTGCCGGGCAACGGCACAGTTGTCGCTACCCACATAAACCGCCTGGAGCTTTTTCGCAAAGCTGCGGCGAAGATAGTTGAAAACACTTACAAGTATTACCGCGACGGCGACGAGAGCGTTCTCCCGCGCTCGATTGCCAGCCGCAATGCAATGCTGAATGCCATGACGCTCGACATTGCTATGGGTGGAAGCACAAACACGGTGCTGCACCTTCTTGCCATTGCCAATGAGGCGGGGGCGGATTTCACTATCGCCGATATCGACGCGCTTAGCCGCCGCACTCCGGTGCTATGCAAGGTGGCTCCCAATTCCCACTACCATATCCAGGATGTCAACCGCGCCGGGGGCATTCTTTCAATAATGAAGGTGCTTGCGGACAATGGTCTGGTTGACACCGCCGTAAACCGGGTGGACGGTCTCACCCTCAAGGAGGCAATTGAGAAATGGGCTATCGGCGGCAAGCATTACACTGACGAGGCTGACGAGCTGTGGCGCAGCGCTCCGGGCGAGAAACATACCACTAAAATGGCTTCGCAGATGTCATATTACGGCTCTCTCGACACTGACCGCGAGAAGGGGTGCATCCGCGACATGGAGCACGCCTACGTGAAGGACGGCGGTCTTGCCGTGCTCAGAGGCAATATCGCCCTTGACGGCTGCGTGGTCAAAACCGCCGGAGTGGATGAGAGCATTTTCAAGTTCAGCGGTCCAGCAAAGGTGTTCACCTCGCAGGAGGATGCTGTTGACGGCATCCTGCGCGACAAGGTGAAAGCGGGTGATGTTGTGGTGATTACCTACGAGGGACCCAAGGGCGGTCCCGGCATGCAGGAGATGCTTTACCCTACGAGCTACATCAAGAGCAAGCATCTCGGCAAGCAGTGCGCACTCATCACTGACGGTCGTTTCAGAGGTGCGTTTAAATCTGGTAAATGNNGGCACTTCTGGGCTTTCTATCGGGCATATTTCGCCGGAAGCGGCTGCAGGGGGAGCAATCGGGCTGGTGCGTGACGGCGACATTATTGACATCGACATTCCCGCACGTTCGATAAATGTACGCATTTCAGACGAAGAGCTTGAAAGCAGGCGCCATGAGGAGGAGCAGAAAGGGAAGGATGCTTTCACTCCTGCCGGAAGAGACCGCATCATCAGCAAAGCGCTCCGCGCCTATGCAGCCGGAGTGACAAGCGCGGACAAGGGCGGAGTAAGGCTATAAACCGCGCATTTACCAGATTTAAACGCACCTTATAATATATGAGCAAGAAGATAACCGGAGCAGAAATCATGATCAAGGGGCTGGTTGCCGAGGGGGTAGACCGAGTGTTCGGCTATCCCGGCGGGGCAATCATCCCTGTGTACGACAAGCTCTATGACTATACCGACAGTCTTACACATGTGCTCACCCGCCATGAGCAGGGCGCCATCCACGCCGCGCAGGGCTATGCGAGAGTGAGCGGAAGAACCGGAGTTGTCATTGTGACTTCCGGACCTGCCGCCACAAATGTCATAACCGGGTTGAGCGATGCGATGATGGACAGCACTCCCCTCGTTGTAATCACCGGGCAGATAGCGTCTTCGCTTCTCGGCAGCGATGCTTTCCAGGAAACCGACGTTGTGGGCATCACCCAGCCTATCACCAAGTGGGCTTACCAGATACGCAGGGCGGAGGACATTGAGCCGGCACTCGCGCGCGCTTTCTATATCGCCAACTCCGGACGACCGGGTCCCGTTGTGCTCGACTTTGCAAAAAACGCGCAGAATGAGGAGATTGAGTGGAAATCGTACCATAAATGCAATTATATCCGCTCCTACAACCCCTCCCCTGACATTCCGGAAGCGGATTTGCGCAGGGTTGCCGACCTTATAAACGCGGCGAAACGCCCGCTGATTATTGCCGGGCACGGAGTCATGATTTCCGGCGCTGAGGATGCTTTGCGTGAGCTTGCCGAAAAAGCGGGTATTCCGGTTGGCGCTACCCTCCTCGGGCTTTCAAGCATGAATTCCGACCATCCGCTGTTCAAAGGCATGGTTGGGATGCACGGCAATATCGGTCCGAATTTCAACACCAACAAGGCTGACGTGCTTGTGTGCATCGGCATGAGGTTTGACGACAGGGTCACCGGCGACCCGGACAGGTATGCCACACAGGCGAAGATCGTGCATATCGACATCGACGCTTCGGAGTTTGACAAAAACATCAAGACCTCGGCTACAATCCATGGCGATGCGCGCAAGGCGCTTGAGGGGCTGCTGCCTATGGTGCGCGAAAACAGCCACGCGGAGTGGGTAAAGACATTTGATGACGCAAATGCGGTTGAGCAGGAGAAAGTCATCAAAGATGCAGTTTCAGGAACAGACCCGATGGCACCGCCGCACATGGGGGAAGTTGCGCTGAAAGTATCCCTCGCCGCAGGAAAAGATCCGGTGCTTGTCACCGATGTTGGACAGAACCAGATGCTTTCCGCACGATATTTCCGCTACACCGCCCCGAAAAGCATAATCACAAGCGGAGGGCTCGGCACTATGGGATTCGGGCTTCCTGCCGCAATAGGAGCGAAAATGGGCGCCCCGGAAAGGACCGTATGCTATTTTACCGGCGACGGAGGCTTCCAGATGACAATGCAGGAGCTCGGCACGATAATACAGTACGGCACCGCAGTAAAGATGATTGTGCTGAACAACGATTTCCTTGGCAATGTGCGCCAGTGGCAGGCAATGTTCTATGACAACCGTTTCAGCCAGACCCCGATGCTTAACCCTGATTTCAACACCATTGCTGATGCCTATGGCATTGCCAACGAAAAAGTCAGCCACAGGTGTGAGCTTGATGCCGCAATTGCAAGGATGATGGAGTGCCCGAGGGCTTTCCTGCTNNCCGTACTGCATTATCGTGCCGAGCTTTGATGAATGCGACATGATTTTCCCGATGACACCAAACGGTTGCCCGGTAGACCATATCATACTCAACGAGGATTCCGACATTTTTACGATGAATGACAATGGATAACAAAAATACTCTTTTCACTATAGCCGTTTTTGCGGAAAACCACGTCGGGCTTCTCAACCAGCTCTCGATTATCTTCACCCGCCGTTGCCTCAACATCGAAAGCGTGTCGGCAAGCCAGTGCTCTATTCCCGGGGTACATAAAACCACTATGACCTGCTACAGCGACCGCGCTACCATGGAGAAGGTCATCAGCCAGATCGAGAAGAGAATCGATGTGCTGAAAGCATTCCTGTACACCGACGATGAGATTGTTTACCAAGAGGTTGCGCTCTACAAAGTGCCTACTGCGAGGCTCCTTGACGAGGAGCACCTTGAGGAAATCATCCGCCGCCACGGCGCAAGGATTCTCGAAATAACACGCGACAATACCATAATCGAGAAAACAGGGCATAACGACGAGACCGAGGCGCTTTTTGAAGAACTGAAACGCTATGACATCCGCCAGTTTGTGCGTAGCGGACGCGTGGCTATCACAAAAAGCCCTGTTGAGTTTGTAGACCGGTTCCTTGCCGAGCAGGAGGAGCGCAAACTGAGAATTGGCGACTGATGAGCGAACTCACCATATCAAGAGAGCTTACTGCGGCAGGGTGCACCGCGCAGATGGAACTGCCGCTGCAATCTCTCGTAAGGGAAATAATTGACGCTGCTACCGAGCACGCAAATTCACTCGGGTTCGGCTACGCACGCCTGATTGAAGAGGGAAACGCATGGGTGCTTAGCCGCCTTTCCATTGAAATGTCCCGGTTTCCGCAAGTTGGCGAGAATTTTTCGCTCACAACCTGGATTGAGAGTTTCAACCGCCACTTTTCTGAGAGAAATTTTGAAATCTGCACATCCGGCGGTGAAATTCTCGGCTACGCAAGGACTATCTGGGTTGCTATAAACATAGCCACTCGCCGTCCTGCCGACCTCACGGCATTTACAGAGCTGGAGAAATCTGTTTCCGGCAAGGTTTGCCCCATTCCTCCGCAGAGCAAGGTCAGGATGCCTGCTGAATTTGAGCATTCACGCAACTACAATGTTGTTGTGAGCGACATTGACTCAAACCGCCATCTCACCACGGCACGATATGTGGAATTGGTGGTGGATTGCCTGCCGTTGGAAGTATACGATCATTTTACAGTGCATAAATTCGACATCTCTTTTATGCGTGAGTGCACTTTCTCCGAGAAACTTACAATAGCGCATACATTTCACGATAATTGCCTCATTGCGGTGATTAGCGGAGAGGACGGAAAAATCTCCTGCACAGCAAAAATGGAGCTTAAAGCGAGGATTTGACAATAAATTCGCCTGTTTGCTTAACAATTATCACAAAATAACCCTAACTTTGCAACAATATAACACAACAATCCAATAAATATGGCAAAATTAAATTTTGGCGGGGTTGAAGAAACAGTCATCACCCGCGACGAATTTCCTCTCGAAAAAGCAAGAGAGATACTTAAGGACGAAACTATAGCTGTTATCGGATACGGCGTGCAGGGTCCCGGTCAGAGCATGAACCTGCGTGACAATGGCTTCAATGTAATTGTTGGTCAGCGTCCCGGCAAAACATACGACAAGGCTGTTGCTGACGGATGGGTTCCCGGAGAAACACTTTTCGGCATCGAGGAAGCGTGCGAGCGTGCAACTATCGTAATGTGCCTTCTCAGCGATGCTGCTGTTATGTCCGTATGGCCCACTATCAAGAAATACCTCACTGCAGGCAAGGCACTCTACTTCTCCCACGGTTTCGCTATCACATGGAGCGACCGCACCGGAGTTGTTCCCCCCAAAGACATCGACGTAATCATGGTTGCCCCCAAAGGCTCAGGCACATCACTGCGCACCATGTTCCTCGAAGGTCGTGGTCTCAATTCAAGCTTCGCTATCTATCAGGACTATACCGGCAAAGCTGTTGAGCGCACTATTGCTCTTGGCATCGGCATCGGCTCAGGATACCTTTTTGAAACAACATTCCAGAGAGAAGCCACCTCTGACCTCACCGGTGAACGCGGCTCACTCATGGGTGCTATCCAGGGACTTCTCCTTGCGCAATACGAAGTCCTCCGTGAAAACGGGCACACACCCTCCGAAGCTTTCAACGAAACAGTCGAAGAGCTCACACAGTCGCTCATGCCCCTCTTTGCTGCAAAAGGCATGGACTGGATGTACGCTAACTGCTCCACTACAGCACAGAGAGGTGCCCTTGACTGGATGGGTCCGTTCCATGATGCAATCAAGCCCGTTGTTGAAAAGCTCTATGCCAGCGTGAAATGCGGCAACGAAGCACAGATTTCCATTGACTCAAACTCACAGCCTGACTACCGCGAAAAGCTCGAAAAAGAGCTTCGTGACCTCCGTGAGAGCGAAATGTGGCAGACTGCGGTTACAGTGCGCAAGCTCCGCCCCGAAAACAACTGATTCCTGCAAGAACCTTAACTATACAGCCCGGGCAACCCTTCACAAGAGTTGCCCGGATT
>DAAJ01000013.1:2917-9386 GCA_001701115.1 Bacteroidales bacterium GP2 | reverse complement strand
AAAAACACCTCGTTCTGCACCTGATTGGTTGCAGGGTCGTAATAGCTCAGGGTAGCATTTCCATACTGGAAATTGCCTTCGTTTGTAATGAACAGCCCGGAACCGGTGGCATTAAAGTCCTCCACCACATCGCCGTAATCCCAATCCATGCAGCCTGTCAAAGACAGGACTGCATGGAACAGCACCATTAACCTTATCTTATTCTTAACCTTCATTTAGCCATATTGAGATCTGAGAAATCAAATACTTCCGTGGATGCCTCCCCTAGCCAGCCAGCCTTGGCATTGACCCCGGTCTGCACCTTTATAAAGTCTATATACTTAAGATTGACAGCCGTTTTGTTGGAATACATCGCATTTCCTATCTTAAAACCGTTGCGCGGTCCACCCGAAGATGCCTTGAGCAGATCACTGCCCATATTGTCGGCATAACCCCAGTCATATTTCCATAAATCCCAGTATCCCGTCGATGAATCCTGGGTGACGCGAGATTTCAGACAGGTTCCCCTCAAGGTGTAGGATTCTTCTTTTATCCACGCCGGATAATAATAGTTCTGGGTATGGTAATCGGCAAGATAGTCCACAGCTCCAGAACCGCCTTGATTGTCTGTCCATTGAACGCTCATTTTAGCAGCCGAGGGACGGTAATATGTCACCGCATAATCTTGTATGGTATTAGGACTGCCGGTCTCGCTCCCACGCAACTCGTACCATTCGTCATCCGGCAAGCCGTTGCCATTGACATCCTGCATGACATACACTATTCCCGGCTCATTGGAGCCGCCCTGTCCGGACATCGCATTCAAAAACGCATTGCCCATCACAGAAAAATCATATTCTCCGCTGCCTTTGGAAATACTATGGTCGAAACCAACTACAATATAGCCGCCGAATCCACCGAGTGACACGAAATTGCATGCCGCCAGACGTTTCTGCGCCCATTGGTTTGCAAGTTCAAGGGTCGTTTCTTTGCCAGTCATACCTCCGGTAACAGTCTCTCCAATGAATTGACCCGGAGCAGGTATCCATTCAAACACCTTTGTGCTTGACGGTGAACTTGAAGCACCTGCGGCACGGTAACGCGATTCCTCGCTGCCACTGACGCACACCACCTTGACACTTGCCGACACTCCACCGTCAACCTCAACAGTAACCTCATAATCTCCAGGAGCGTCCGGAGTAAACATAAATACACGTTCATTACATTTCTGTTTGACACCATTGACCGTCCATACCCATTCTGTTGGAGCGATACCGTTGACAATAGGATCGAGACACACTCCCCTGCCGGCAAAAGTGTATCTGTCTGTAGACTCGTATGAGTATCCGGGAGTTGGAAACGACAGTTTCTCCGGAAGTTTATCCACTACCGTGATTACAAAATCGCGAGTATCGCTCCCGTCGATATTTTCAGCCGTCACACTCACCTTATATTCCCCGGTTCTCTCGGCACTGAAAGTAAATGACGGCTCTTTGCTGACAACAACCCCATTGACGCTCCATTTCACACTAAACCCCTCGACGTCGCTGTTGCTTATCTCAGGAGTCAGCACATAGTCAGTGTTTTTTGCAATAGTCAAACCTTCATCCCCTATAGGCAGGGAAATGACCGGTTTTGCCAGTTCCACAACCTCGACACGCATCTCTTCCGAGGCTTTTCCGCCACCAGTAGTCACAGTTACGGTCACATAGTAGGTGCCCGTCGCATCCCATGTGTAGGTTAAAGAAGGAGTTTCCGCCACCACCTTGCCGTCAACTTTCCATTGATAGACAGCATCGTTGCCAACATTCTTATATCTTGGGGAAATTGTAAGCTCACGATCGACTTTAACAGTATAAACACCTGTTTCGTTGTCAATTACAATTTCGGGGGATAAAGCAGCTTCTATCACCCCGTCTTTTGTACAAGAAAAAAGGAGCAATGCTCCGGTGAAAATCACCGCAACAATGCCCCTAAAAAAAGCAGAAAATTTCATTAATTATAAAATAAACTCATTACCATTCGTCAAAGTTATAGGTAAACCAGATACCAGCAGGCCATGATGCACCTGAGATTCGATAGCTATTGAACTGGTTGAGTACACCTCCGCTGAAATCATACTCGTCCATCTGACCGATGAAGAGCGATTGGCGATCCTCGTTGTAGCCAAATGCGTTGTAGAAGCCCTTCGGACTAAGCTCGGTAACCGTGTTTGTATCGAAATGATACTTCACAACCGGCTGAATACCCCCGGTTGAGGATGTAGCGAAGAAAATATAATCACTACCGGGACTCCAGGTTAATTTCGACATTCCGGATCCGGATTCCATGCGAATATTAGCCTCTTTCTGATCAATAAGTTTCATGTCAGATGACAGTTTTGCTATGGTCTTTTTAGTGCTGCTTAAAGCTGAAACAACCCAAACACTGCCGTCTCGGCTCGGAGCCATGTTGGATATATTGAAATCGAGAGTAAGCACTTTTTCGCCGATTTTATGGTTTGCCACATCAACAAGATAAATTGAGTTCTTGATTGCCGCGTATGCTTTACCTTTACGAACTACGTATGCACTTACATATTCTCCTTCAGGTATAATCATCTGATAATATTTGCGCTCGACCATATCAAGCACACCGTTTGTACTGTGATTAATTGCGTCCGCAGCATTACTGCTCTTCAAAATAATGTACCGGTCGTCAGGAACATATACCTCTCGAGGCCATGCTATCTTACTCTCGAAGAAACTTCTATTGAACGAATCAATCTTTTTCATTGTGCGTCCATCCATAATGGTAAGTACTCCACCGCCGTTGGGCACTCCGTAGGCTGTGTTCTGACCATTCTGCGCCACAATATAGATTTTGCGCTTACGCAGGAAAAGACCCTGGCTTACATTGCCAAGCTCCGCGCCGTCATTGTTGGTGCGGAAAAGTTTGTTATAAACAGTTCCACTATTGCTGATAAACGATAGGGCACCGTTTTCGCTGGTCATGTTACCTTCAAAAAGGAAATAAGCACCGGCAGCATATTTCTCGCCAATCTTGATTGTCTTTTCAAAAGGATAGCTCTGATTGCCTCGTTTTACAACCACGCCGACTTTAAACACCTTGCCAATCTCGGTAGAGCCGGGGAAGGTGTACTCTTTTGTTGTTGCGACTACCTGACCGTCAACGGTCCACTCGTATGTTGCATCCTCCCATTCACAAACCAAGTCAAGAGGCATTTCCTCACCCTCGCCAATCTCGGTTTCACAGTTGGCAAGGCGGAGACCAAAGTTAAATCCGGCATTATACACCGTGATAACAGTCTTGGCTTCAAACGCTTCACCGTCGAGATTGAAGGCTTTAAGGACAACATCATAGTCGCCCGCTGTTACTTTTGCAAAATCATAAATGGCAGAATCAGATTCCTCAACGCCGTTTACAAGCCATTTATAGGCGGCTACCGAGTCACCGGTGGCTGTTGCTATAAGTTTGATTATCTTACCGGTTTCAACTTTGTTTTCAAGCTCACCCTCCTGCTCTATAGCAACGGTTAAAGGTGAATACTTGACATTGATTTCATATTCATCGGTAGCCGTGCCGAGAATATTGCTTACTGTCAACGTGACAGTGTGCTTGCCGGTGAATGGGGTGAAGAACTCAAGGTCTTTGTCGGTCGAGGTCCAGGTGGAATCCTCACATGCAACAGTCCAAAGATAATCGACATTGTGAAGGCTGTAGACATTTGCCTTAAGCACAGTTGTGAGATTGCGGGGCAAGACGCCTTCGGAGCTACGATCAATAGCGGCGGCGATATCGGTGCCCGGCTTCACTACAAGCACCTGCGTCTCGGCAGTTGCATAACCTTTGCTATTTTTTGCCGTAACAGTCAGGTTATAAATGCCTACGCTGTTTTTGCGGAAAGTATAACTGCGATCCTTGGCAACTTCAGTACCCTCGACTGTCCAACTGAAATCGAGAGGGTCAGAACCGGTAACCTTGATTTCGGGAGCGAGATTTTCATTTACCTCGACTGAAAAACCATTTTCTGGTTCCACAAACTCTACGGTCGGAGCCTCTGCAAACTTATCGTCATCATCCTCGCTGCATGATGTCGACACGAAACCGAACATCACCCCAAGGAGAAGCAAGTAAAAATATTTTAGATTTTTCATTGTGCGCATTATTCTCTATAGATGAATTGGTAAATATAATCCTGTCTAGGTGTTTCAAGTTGGCTAATCATTGTAGCAGGATCCTTAATTGAATATATTCCTACAATAGTTTGATATGATGTACTCCCTTGCCAACGTACAAACATTATACCATCAGGCATTATCTTAAGATTTTCTTTGTTTTCATTCAGTACATACCCCGATCCATACTGATTATTCGAATTCAGGTCTGCAAGATAAGTAAAAGGTCTTCTCGTTTCGTCTGAATTCACCGGCATACGTCCAAGGAAGCCGTCATTGCAAGCATAAATATAATCGTTATACACACACATGTTGCGCAGATATAAACGCGGACTGTCCTTTGTATTCAAAAACCTGGTAAAGTCACCTGTCAAAAGATCATAACATATCACATAAGATGAATTGCTTTGGAAACGGTAAAGCTTATTATCGGCTACAGTATATGTCTCTCTCTTACTCATGTTACTAATGGATGATTGTTTTGGCTTAGTATATATTACTTCGCCAGTAGTACCGTCGATTGCAGTCAGTTCATTACTAGAGCAGAAATATACATGTCCATTATGTGAAAACAATGCAGCTACAGTCTTATCTTGCAGACTATATACCATCTTCTTATCACCGGTATTAATATCAATCATATAGATTGCATCAGGGTCTCCGGTATCATCCCACATTTTTGCTGTGTAGAATAGGTTTTCGTTAACTATGGCAACTTTGCCATCGCTCGTAAAGTTATTAGCTTCTCCTTTTATAGAAATTTTCAGACTCTTTATTATATGCAAAGTCTTCAAATCGATAATATCAAACACAAAATCAGTCGTAAATAGCCTATCATCTCCCATTACAAAATTTTGGTCGGCTTGATAGACGAGATATTTGTCATTGTAATCAGATGTACCACTAAAATCAATATCATCAATATCTACGTCGGGATTAGCCGCTGTATAAACATTCTTAGTGATTCGACCTGCATAATCGACAAAGTGGATATCTTTTTTAGAGACGATATAAGTACCATATTGCGTAGCGTTGTGGACATCGACGGTAACTTTTGAAGAAGCGGTCTGGGTGGGGTCGGTAACCTTGAGTGTAACTTCAACAAGGTCAAGATTGTCGGCGGGGAGGGTGTAATCCTGTTCATTGCCTACCACCTCACCGTTAATGCTCCATTCCCAGGCGATATCACCCACGCGGTTTGCCTCGCCATGGAGAGTAAGCGGTTCGCCCATCGGGGTACGGAAGCCAAATTCGGGTTCCTCAATAATAGCGTCAAGAACTGGAACGTTGACCTTTATGTCAATCTCGGCAGTAACAAATTTGCCGTTGACATCAAGAGCCTTGAATGTGACGGTGTGGATACCCTCTTTGAGAGCCTTGAACACATAATAAGATTCTTTGGAAACACGCTCATCATCAACAATCCACTCAACTTCATAATCTTCGCGACAAAAAACATTACCGCGAAGCACGAGTGAGTCGAGATATTCAATCTCCGGCTCACGATTGCCGACAACCGAGATAGAAGCGTCAATCTCGCCACGTGCCACCAAAATATTAACAGCATCTGTTCCAGTACCGTTTTCTGTTGTCACACTCAGTTTAACGGTATTGTTTCCCGGTTCAATACCTTCAAAATGAAGAGTACGTGCTGTCGACACCTTGATGCCATTGACGCTCCACTGGTACTGGGCATCCTCAGACACATTACTTACTTCAGCCGAAATATCGACTGATTCGCCAAGGGCTACTGACAGCCCGAATTCTGGTGTTTGGATTTTTACCTCGGGAGGAAGAATATACTTAGTCTCCTCACATGATCCAAAGACTAGAATTGCGAGACAAAAGTAGAGGAGTCTCGCCAATTTCTGCATTTTAATCATAATGTTGGTTTATTAGAAATTTATTGGTCATTACGTGACTTTTGTTCTAGCAAGACCCTGTAATGCAGAAATATATGATTCCGAAGCCGATGCGCCCCTTGGCGAAGACTACACTTTTGCCGTGTGCCTTTATCCGGTACACCTCAAAAAAAGACGGCTTGGGATAAAACATCCAAGCCGTGCAATATGCGTACGCCAACAATAGCGAATTAATCACTGATAGCAATTAAACCCATATTCCCGCAGGTCTTAAACATTTCATTGAATATGGCAGGTCTTCTGACTTATCCCGGTTATTTCGCGCCTTCCCGGTCGGATGCAGACCAGTGGCAAGTTGCGAAAACCTTGTCCGATAACGAATTTGCGTCGTTATAGAACGGGGAATTACAGCAGCGGGTACTGTTGAGGAATCACACCTCATTCCCTTTT
>DAAJ01000013.1:0-2761 GCA_001701115.1 Bacteroidales bacterium GP2 | reverse complement strand
CCGCTGCCACCCCACTGAATGAAAAGAGTTTGACAGAAAAGTGGCGGGATGACAGCGGTAGTCTTTTATTTTATAAGGATAGAAGCTCAGACAGCGGAAAGCTCAGTGAGTTTTCGCCACTGGTCCTCGTAGAGCAACGCACGTTGGCGGTAGCTTGACAACTTGAAACCGGTCCGGGGGCTAAGTGCCAACTGAGAGAGAGGCACCAACCGGGAGACCAACTGGGTCATGGCGGTGATAGAACCGGGATTTTCGGGAAAAGGACTATGGGCATCAGCGAGACCGAGAACGATGGGCTTGCCTTGCGGAATATGGCGAAGAACCTGTACGGCATAATCGTTTCCGAGATCTAAGGGAATGAAGAACTTATCCACGTCAAGAGAGGACAAGGCTTTCGGTATGATATTGTCGGGATATTCTATGTGTTCCCACTCAGGCACTATGTTATCGCCACCGGAAATATAGATTGACTTTTCCATACCATCGGGCAACCCATTGAGAGAACCGTTTATGACAGCAATCAGTGCGCCATGCAATCTGATGAGATCAACACCCCCTTGCAGGAGCCGTTTGGTATAGTTGTCATCGCACATCAGACCGAGAGCCGTGTCATCGTATTGCAGAGAGTCGCAACCTAATTCATGCAAACGGAGAGCCGTCTGCCGGTAAGCCTCGGCAATATCGCTTATCAAGGTGTCAAATGGAGCCGGATATAGCGTCTCAGGACGTCCGTCTGAAAGGGCATAGACCTCAAGAAGCAGATTTGCCGGGGAAGGGAGAGTCTGACGGCACCTGGCTCTTCCTGCAACGGCATCGTGAAGAAAACGAAAGTCATCGAAGAAGGGATGAACAGGATTGAAGGCTATACGTCCGGTGACGTGAAGATGGTCGGTGGAAACTTCAAGCGGTTGATAGACATGACCGGTGGAGACATTCTCGCAGGAGATGCCGTCGAGTCCAAACCAGAAATCCATAGCCCAATGTTTGCGGCGTAGTTCGCCGGAGGTAACAAACGGCAAACCGCAGGATATCTGACGTTCAACAATGTCACGCACGGCAGCATCCTCAACTGACATGAGGTGCTGACGGTCGATAATGCCACGCTCAAAATCGCGTCGGGCAGCAATGAGTGTTTCATCAGGCAGAAAGCTGCCAACAGTTTCTATTGTCATAAGTAAAAGTTAAAATATTCCGTTTACTCCGCATAAAATCAGCACGAGATAACCGAGGAGCAAACCGACCAGTCCCATGATAAGACCGGTCTTAACCATATATTTTTGTTGGATAAATCCCGTTGCGTCGGCAAGAGCATTGGGAGGTGTGGAAATAGGGAGAACCATAGCGACCGAAGAACAGATGGCGACACCTATGAGCAGGGTTGAGACACCACCGAAGGGTGCGAGCTGTCCGGTCATCGAGCTTCCGGCAATGGCAAGAATGGGGATAAAGAGCGCCGCCGTGGCAGTATGGCTTATGAAGTTAGCCATCAGATAGCAAAGCAGTCCGGAGCCTATGATAACCACGAGAGGCGACCATGAGCCGAACGGTACAGCCTCAATAAGATGTGCGGCAAGACCTGACTGTTGCATGGCGACCCCAAGTGCAAACGCTCCGGCAATCATCCAGAGAATACTCCAGGAAAGTTGTTCAAGATCTCGTTTTGTGATTATTCCAGCCATACAGAGGACGGCAACAGGCAACATTGCAACGACATTGGCGTTTACCCCTGTTACGGCATCGGTGAGCCATAACAGGACTGTAATTGCGAAAGTGACATATACAACTTTGTCTTTCCAATGTGGAGTGTGATCGCTTTCAATCCGCAGATGTATGGTCTTTTGCTTGAACGGAAAAAGGCGTTTAAGCATAAACCAAGCAATAAAAAGGAGTACCAAGGTAAGCGGCACCATCACCATCATCCACTTACCGAACCCGATACCCATATCCATTCCGTTGGGGTCGTTAAGGAATTTGAGAGCTATTGCATTGGGAGGAGTACCTATCGGAGTACCCATGCCTCCGATGTTAGCCCCAACCGGAATGGCAAGAGCCAATCCTATCTTGCCTTTACCATCGGCAGGCAAGGCATTAAGCACGGGTGCGAGGAAAGTGAGCATCATCGCCGCAGTAGCAGTGTTGCTGATAAACATAGAGAAAACCGCCGTCACGAGGATAAATCCAAGAAGTACGTTTTCGGACTTCGTGCCGAACGGGAGCAACATCACCTTAGCCAGCTTGACATCAAGCCCGGATTTAGTGGCGGCGATAGCGATGATGAAACCACCGATAAACAACATGATTGTGGGGTCGGCAAAGCAATGGAGAATGTCCGTATTATTAACGAGGTTGGTCATTCTTTCCCCGTCGGAGCCGGATTGGAAAAACCATAAGGCACTATTAGACGCGCAGAACAACAGAAGGACAACGACAACAAGTGAGGTAGTCCATGCCGGGACAGCATCGAAAAGCCACATAAGGGCAGCAAACACAAAGATAGCGAGGACACGATGCTCAACAGGTGTCAAGCCGGGCAAGCCGTATAATTCAGAGGGAGCGATCCAGAAGAAAAGCGGTATTGCAATGGCTAAGAAAATCTTGACAGCCTTGATACCAACAGGATTACGGTCGTTGCGGTGTTCTTTTTTCCAACGGTGATATTCCTCTACCAGATGGAAACCGTGAAACATTGTAAACATGGCAGCTCCTTATTTAGTAGTTCCGGACATTCTCCGATAAGGATTTGTGCCTGAAAGATAGAAAC
>DAAJ01000042.1:3303-4939 GCA_001701115.1 Bacteroidales bacterium GP2 | reverse complement strand
CCTGATGGGAAACCAGCCTCTCTTATATCTCTGTCTGTCATTTTCAAATAATAATTACTGCCGGACTGGTACGGCTAATACACACAGAAACTTGAACCTGAACATTATTCAAGTTCTGCTGCTGATTTCGCTGCTGTACGAAGTATGTTGATGATTTAATCATATTCGCGCTGTGTTCCGGCACAAAATTATGTAATATTTTTTACATTGCAAAAAAATGCTGCTTTTTTGAGAAAAAAGCAGCATTTTTCTTTGGAAAGATGTGTTTTTGTGGAAAACTGCCATCATGCCCATGCTGTAATCCCATATGCCTCGTCAGACTTGAAGACTTCAGGATTGATGCTCCATGATACATCAAGGATTCGACCAACTGGGTGTGCAGATTGTCTAACGTAAAAGAAGAGACTATCTAACATATTGTCAAACAGTCTCTTCACGATGATGCTCACAGGTATTATTCCAACTCGCGGGGGATTGCTACGATTTTGAGGTTCACGCCGCGGATGAAATCAGTAATGTTGTCGCGCACTTCTCCTTCGGCAACGTCTGCCTCGATGCGGCGGAGCGCATTGAAAACAGAGGTGCCTGTCTGGTAGATGTGGCGGTATGCTTTGGCGATATCGTCAATCTGCTCTTCGGTATAGCCGCCTTTGCGGAGAATCACAGCGTTGACGCCGAAATATGAAGCGGGATTGTGCGCCATGATGATGAAGGGAGGCACATTGCCGGTTATGCGGCAGCCGCCTTTGATAAGCACCCATTCACCAACCTTGCTGTTTTCGTGGAGCATGACTCCGCTTGACAGTATGGTGCATTGACCAACTTCGGTGTCCCCGGCAATGAGGACGCCGTTTCCGAGCACGCATTTGTCGCCGATGTGCGAGTCATGCCCGATATGGGTTTCCGCCATGATAAAGGAGTCGCTTCCTATGCGTGTGCCGCCGTCGGAGGTAATGCCTCGGTTGATGATGACATGTTCGCGGATGACATTGTTGTCGCCCACATAACAGTATGTCTGTACCCCTTTCCAGCGGAAGTCCTGCGGGTCGGCTCCTATAATCGAGCCATGGTAGATTTTGTTGTTCTTGCCTATGCGGGTGCCGTTAATCACGCTGGTGTACGACATAATCTCGCATCCGTCACCGATTTCCACATTCGCGTCAATGAATGCGAAAGGGTGGATGGTGACATTGTCGCCAATCTTAGCCGACGGGTCGACGTGTGCCAGTTTGCTGATGTTGTTAGCCATAGATGGTATTATTGGTATTTAAGGTGCTGGTTATCTTCCTCCGCCGAGGCTCTGGTAGAGATTGATTACGGCTGCTGCTCTTGCGCGGTCGCAGGCAATCACTGCAAGCTGGCTCTGGAGAAGGCTCTGCTGTGCGGTGAGCACTTCGAGGTAGGTGGTGCCGGAGGTGCCGAGGCGCAGGAGCTCTTCAGTGATATCAACCGATTTCTTGAGGTTGTCCACCTGCTGTGCCAGGTAGCCGCTCTTCTCATGGTTCTTCTCGTAGGCTGTCATTGCGTCGCTCACTTCCGCGCTGGCGCTCATGATTGTGTACTCGAAGTTGTTGAGTGCCTGTTGCTGCTGCGCTTTAGCAGCTTTGAGGCGTGCGATGTTCGCGCCACGGCTGAA
>DAAJ01000042.1:0-3295 GCA_001701115.1 Bacteroidales bacterium GP2 | reverse complement strand
CAGCGAGCCAGCGAGCTGGAGGAACCAGTCGCCAGGATTCTGGATGAATCCGCCGAGCAGGTTGGTAAATCCGCCGTTGGCTGTGATATTCAGTCCGGGATAGAAAGCGGCGCGTGCGCCTGCTGTTGTGTAGTAAGCCGCTGCGAGGCTCTGTTCAGCCGCGCGCACGTCAGGACGGGCGGCGAGTTCCTTCATCGGAATCGCGTCGCGGAGAATTTCCGGGGCAGTGAGTGCCGCGTTGTCAGACACCATCCATTTCTGGGGCATCACGTTCATGAGAAGCGACATGGTGTTGTTTGCGGCATCAAGCTGGGTCTCAAGGTCGGTGATTGAGGCGAGGATGCTGTAATACTGAGCCTGGCTCTGCACAACAGCAGCTTCGTTAACTCGTCCCGCTTCTTTGAAGTCCTTCATTGTCTGAACATTCTGCTTCCACAGCTCTGCGGTGTTGCGGCTAAGTGCAAGCTGGCTTTCAAGCGCGGCAAGAGTATAATATGTGTTTGCAACCGCGCCGATAATCTGCGAGCGCACAGCCTGGTGGTAATCCTGGCTCATGTGGTAATTCGCAGCCGCTCCACGCTTGGTATTGAGGATTTTGCCGAAAATGTCAATTTCCCAGCTTGCGGCAAGAGGCACCTGGTAGGTCCATGAGAACGGGTTGGATGCATATTTTGCTCCCGCTCCATTGGGGGTGAAAGCAAGCGAGGGGAGATATGACAGCTTGGCGCCGAGGAGCTGCGCATGGGCGATGTCAACATTCAGTTTGGCGTTCTTGAGGTCCTTATTGTTGTCAAGAGCCTGGTAGATGAGGTCTACGAGGGTCGGGTCGGTGAACACCTGCTGCCATTTGAGGTTGCCGAAAGTGGTTGAGTCAACCTCCTCTTTTGCTGCCTTGGAATATTCCTGACCAAGTGCCGAATCTTCCGGCATTTTGAATTTGCCGTACATGTTGCAGCCTGTAAACGCCACTGAGGCGCTTACAAATGCTGCTGCAACTGCTATTTTATTTAGTTTCATGTTGTGAAATCGTGTTAGAGTCAACTGTGGATTAACGGGAATACTGCTCGATTTCGTTTTCGATGCCTTCATTGTCGGTATCCTCCCATTTGAGCGGAGTGATTTTCTCCTGGATCTTCTGGAAGAGCACAAACAGGGCGGGCACGATGAGCACCTGGAGAATCATGCCGATAAGCATGCCGCCGATTGAACCTGTGCCGAGAGCGCGGTTGCCGTTTGCGCCTGCGCCTGATGCGAACATAAGGGGCAGAAGACCGATGATCATGGCGAGCGAGGTCATGAGAATCGGGCGGAGACGGGCGGTTGCGCCCTGGATTGCGGCATTGACGATGGACATGCCGGTGCGGCGGCGCTCAACTGCGAACTCAACGATAAGGATGGCGTTCTTAGCGAGAAGACCTATAAGCATGATGAGCGCAATCTGCAGGTAAATATTGTTTGTGACCCCGAAAATCTGCGCGAACACGAATGTGCCCATAAGACCGAAGGGAATCGAAAGGATAACCGCCCAAGGAAGTATGTAGCTTTCGTATTGCGCTGACAGCAGGAGGTAAACGAAGAGCAGGCAGAGACCGAAGATGATGGCGGTGGTGGAACCTGCGCCGGATGAAGCCTCCTCACGTGTCATGCCTGAGTATTCGTAGCCGTAGCCGGGAGGAAGTGTTTCCTTGGCAACGCGCTCGATAGCGGCGAGGCAGTCGCCGGATGAGAATCCCGGAGCGGGCTGACCGGTAACGGAGATAGACTGGAACATGTTGAATCGGTTCAGCAAGTCAGGACCATACACTTTGGTGAGGGTGACGAAATTGCTGAGGGATGCCATTTCACTGCCGTTTCTTATCTTGATGGATGAGAGGGTTTCGGGGTTGATTCGTGATTCAGGGTTTGCCTGCATCATCACACGGTAGATTTTACCGAAGCGGTTGAAGTTAGACACATACATGCCGCCGTAGTAACCCTGAAGGGTAGTGAGGATGTCCCTTGGTGAAATTCCAGCCTGTTTTGCTTTCGCAGCATCAATGTCAATCATATACTGCGGGAAGGTGGGGTTGAAGGTTGTCATTGCAACCTGCACCTCAGGCTGCTCGTTGAGTTTTGCGAGGAAGCCTTGCACAATTGCGAAGAAATCGTTGATGTCGCTGCCGGTGCGGTCCTGCATCTTGATTTCAAAACCGTTGGTGAGCGAATAACCGGTAATCATAGGTGGCGCGAAGAGCACTACGCGACCATCCTTGATCAATGCTCCGGTCATGCCGTACAGTTTTCCGAGGATAGCATCGGATGTCTGCCCTGCCTGTTTGCGGTCCTCCCAGTTTTTGAGCTTGATGATGAAAGTACCGTAGGTGGCGCCCTGTCCTGCCATGAAGCTATAGCCTGCGATTTCAAGGCGGTATTCGATTTCAGGAACGGTAGCGAGCACGTTGTCCACCTGGTTAAGTACCTCCATGGTGCGCTCCTGTGATGTGCCCGGGGGCATGTCGACCATGCAGAAGAGCACTCCGGTGTCCTCGTTAGGCACGAGGGTGGAGGTGGTGATGCTCATGAGCCATACAAGAATGCCCACAGATGCTGCAACGATGCCGAGGGAAAGAATCTTATGCCCGATGAAGAATGCGGTGAACTTGTTATATGCTTTGAGGATGCGTCCGAACCCTTTTTCAAATCCTTTGTGGAAACGCTTGTTGAAGATGCCGAGAATGGTGATGATTGCAACTACCGATGCAATGACGAGCTTTACAGGATGCTCTATGTTGTACCATCCGAGCACCATGAAAGTGATTGTAGCGGCAAGGAACGCGAATGTTACCAAAGGAGGCATATTGAGGGTGAAGCGGCGCTTGGTATTGCCTACAACCGCTTCGGCAGCAGCTCCGTATGCTTTGCCCATGCGCTCCTTGAGAGAGGAGTCATCGCCGTGGGCTTTAAGGAACACTGCGCAAAGGGCGGGTGACAAGGTGAGCGCGTTAAGTGCGGAAAGACCGATTGCGATCGCCATGGTCAGACCGAACTGGCGGTAGAACACGCCGGTGGTGCCGGACATGAACGACACAGGGATGAACACAAGCATCATTACAAGGGTAATGGAGATGATGGCACCGCCGATTTCGCCCATCGCGTCGATTGACGCGCGGCGTGCGCTCTTATAGCCCACGTCGAGTTTGGCGTGCACAGCCTCCACCACCACAATCGCGTCATCGACCACAATCGCAATCGCAAGCACGAGAGCTGAAAGGGTGATGAGGTTGATAGAGAAGCCGATGAGGTTCATGAAGAAGAA
>DAAJ01000051.1 GCA_001701115.1 Bacteroidales bacterium GP2 | reverse complement strand
CCCTGTCTTTCCGCAATAAAGAGCAGCCGCAAGGTTGCTCTTTTTGCGTAGAAAGACGGAGATGAGAACCCTGGAAGGGTCCGTTATCGCGAAGCGCTTGCGAAGCAAGAATCCCTGTCTTTCCGCTAAATAGAAAAGCCTTCCCATTTGGGAGGGCTTTTGTTGTTAGGAAGTAATTCGGAGAGCGATAGAGGTGTAACCTCGAAAATTATTTTACCTCTTCTGAGCAAGTATGAGCCGCTGTTCTGCCGCCCTATAACCTTAGAGCCGCTACACTGGAGCAAACATAAGGTCTTGATTTCATCGGTGGCGAATTGGTTACACCAAAATTCGGTTGCACTCGACATAACTGGAGCAAGCTCCGTTCTATCCTCATTGGCACAAGAATTGAACGACCCGCTACGCAGATACCCCACGATTTGAGCTTTGATCTGCCGGAAAGTCTCACTCCGTTTCTCGGTCTGAACTAAGCGGAGCATCTCACACATATTTCACAGAATAAACAAGGGGGAGTCAAAGATAAAACAGTAAGGCGGTGTATTTTGTTAGTATAGTAACAGTAATAGGACTATTCCTACCTAACAAGCAAAAACGAAAACTATGAATATAAAAATTTGGGCTGACTACGCATGCCCCTACTCATATATGGGAGAAACACAATTAATGGATATTATAAAAGAGGAAGGGCTGTCAGATAAAGTCAAGATTCAATTCTTATCGTATCAACTTGACCCGAATGCGCCTGTGATTCCCACAGAGACCATGACGCAGCATTTTATGGCGGGGCATCAATATACGGAGGAACAGACTGAACACCTGATGGAAAAAATCACCACTATGGCTGCAAACGTAGGACTTGACTATAAACTTGCCACCACACAGGTATGCAGCACTTTTGATGCGCACAGATTGATGGAATATGCACAAGCTACTGCATCACAAGAGTTGGTGATTAAACTGAATTTCACCCTCTTCCACGCTAATTTCATTGAAAATCTCAGGCTATCTGATCATAACGTCCTGCTATCAATAGCTGAGAAATGCGGTTTAGATAAATCCGGAGTGAAAGCGGTTCTTGAGAGTGATGAGTATGGCAACCAGGTAAAAGCAGAAGAGCAGGAAGTTGACCAGCGCAAGGATTTCGACCTTATCCCATACATGGTTTTTGACAACACAAAAGTGCTTCAAGGAGTAATCAGCCAAGAAGCAATGAAGGAAGCTTTATCATAAGACATCCACCTATATTATTATATTGTATAGGTAAGTGATGAGGCTGTTATTTAATGAGAATGCGTATTCTTAGACTGACCGGTAAAATATTCAGAGTAAACCTTATACGCCAAGATAGCAACTAACACTACAAAAACTATTGCGGCAACACCGACACATCCGCGGATAAACAGAATTGTACGGCTGGGAATGTCGTCAAGCCATATAATAGTTGCTATTTGGGCTGCAATGGCAACCGCAATCACTATCAATGCCGAATATTTCAATCCCCTATACTTTGGAGCGTTGAACAACCTGTTTATTTCGTCACGATGATGGAAATAATCTCTCATAGCTTGTTAAATGTTTCTGTCAAATACTGCGGCGCATAAATATATAGGCAAAAATAGCAATAATTATTAGATAATAGAAAGTTGTTATACTGATAATTTGGATTTTATAGATGAAATGACATTAATATGGAACCTCCGGGACATTTACTAAGCCTAAGCCTGATGACCAAATGGCGCTACTAACAACCAAAGGCTTATTTCCCTTGTTATAATGGAAAAACTTATATAATGGCAAGCATTTTAATGTGGATAGGAATATCCCTAACGATAATCGGATGGTTGGCACTTGCTTTTCAAGCGTCAAAAAGATTATCTGTCAAAGATGACTCAGAAAAATTCACGCAGAAGAAAAGAGCAATGCAATTATATAGAAACTATTGCTTGATTACAATAATTGCCGGCGTAATCCTTTTATTGGCAGCCTGTATCATTTAAATTCTAGTCCTTATAATACTGAAAGTGATATATCATGCCTAATCCGGTTATAGAAATATAACCGGTATTTTTTTGATTCTTTGGGAGAGGAAGGGCTATATTAAGAGAAATATGTATCTTCGCGAATAATTGCTACCAACAAGCCGAAAAACGATATGGAGTAAAAATCCTGCGATGCGGCTAATGGCAACTATTTTACAGGAAACATTATCACGTAACAATCATCTATCACTTTAAATGAGACGGTTTATCCTATTCTGCATTGCTTTGGTTGCTGCATGCGTATCTGCAAATATCGCGGCAAAGGATTTGTCACGTTTCTTAATTCGCGGCTATATCTATGACAAGGTTTATAATCCTGTTGACAGTGTTGAAGTCAGCGTGAGCAAAGATGGCGACACAACCAAATTAAAATACAAGATTCTTGGTGGTGTTCCTGATAAAAACATCGTGATCGGGGGACAATTCCGAATAATGGTTCAGTCTGGTCTCGGCAACTATAGCATCTTGTTGGAAAAAGAGGGTTACGAACCGATAGTAAAGAATTTCAAAATCGCAAATATGGGCGAAGAGGTGAAATTTATCGGCTCTTTTGTGATGGAAAAAGAAAGGTTTAAGGAACTAAAGGAGGTCACTGTCACAGCAACTCGTGTTAAAATGGTAATGAAGGGGGATACGATTGAGTATGACGCGGGAGCATTCCAGCTCAACGAGGGCTCGATGCTTGATGCGCTCGTGCGCCAGCTCCCCGGCGCCATAATTGATGGCGATGGCGTAATCACCGTAAACGGTCGTAAGGTTAAAGAACTACTTGTCAACGGCAAGGACTTTTTCAAAGGCGATCCCAAAGTGGCGCTACAGAACCTGCCGGCATATACGGTCAAGAATGTGCAGGTATATGACAAACGTGCTGACGATGCAAATATAACAGCCTCCGATGCAAAAATAGATGTGAGGGAAGATGACCAGAACCTTGTGATGGATGTAAACCTCAAAAAAGAGTATAATACCGGCTGGATGGCAAATGCCGAGGCTGGAATAGGCACATCCGACCGCTACCGCGCCCGGGGATTCGGACTCGGATATACCAACAAATTCCGACTGGGCGCTTTTGTCAACGCCAATAACGTCGGTGACACAGACAAGGCTTCATCTGCCGGAGACTGGGGCAACGGATGGAAAGAGGATGGATTGCTCAATATAAAAATGGGAGGTCTGGATTATAACTACGACAACTCCAAGCGTATCCGTGCCAGCGGCAATGTCACTGTCACGCATGAGGATGTCAATTCCGAAAAGATAACTAGCACAAGTGAATATTATCCCACCGGTGATATATACCGCCGTGCTATAAACCTGCGCAAGGAGAAGAAAAACCATCTCATGTCAAACCACTATTTCACATACAAGGGAGACTATGTGAACGTGTCGGTTTCACCGGTAATTGACTGGCTGGTGCGCAACCGGGGGTACAACGACCGGTCGGCAAACTTCACAACCAATCCCGAGGAAACGTACATGGGCGAGGCGGTTGAGCAAATCTTCTCGCGAGGCTCTGAAAGCTCCTTCACCAAGGACATGCTCACGGCACTCCACTCACTCCGCGCGCAGCATGACACATGGATTGATACCAAAATATCAGCAACCTTAATGATCCGTCCAAAGAAATGGCGCGGTTATCTGGCATTGTACACCACCGGGGTATATTACGATGCTCCGATGAAAGACCGCACTCTTTACAAGCAGACCATAGGACCACTCGGTGACCAGAACGCTATTCCACAAGTATCGGACCGCTACCAGCCTTCGTCAACAAGACGGAAGAACATGAGCACAAGCCTCACGTATAACTACAACAGAAACTTTATGAGCGATGAGATTTCCAAACAGATAAACCTCAACGCGAGTGCAAGTTACTCCTACGCCAATAGCCGGAATGACATCGACTATTATATATCGGAGAAGGTGGAATCCATGGACCGCCTGCCGGGATTATATGAACCGGAGGATGCCCGTCGTGACTGGGAGAACACCCGTTACTCCACTCCCACAACCAGGAGCCTCAGTTCATCCATATCTGCGTTTTTCTCCCGCCAGCCGTTAGCGCCCGGTGATTCCACACTTAATCCCACATGGATGGCACAACTGTCACTTACAGGCATCCACAGCGATGACGAACTGCATTATGTCAAGCCCACAATCATGGACGAGACAGTAAGCCGGATTTCAAACAGATTGACTCCTTTTATGCAGGTGTCATTCTCCTCAGCAAACAAAATCCGCTACCTCAACGCAAGCATTTCAGCCAACTACAGCATTTCCACTCCCAGCCTGACATACCTGTTGAACACTGTGGATAATTCTGACCCATTTAATATCTTTTGCGGAAATCCGGACGGGCTCAAGAATTCCACAAACTACAAGTTTACCGGAATGTTCCGCAGGTTCAGCCGTGCCGCCAACAGGGCATCGTTCTACTGGGACGCCCATCTTTATATAGATGAAAACACAATTGCCATGGCGCGTACATACGACCCTGCAACCGGGGTAACGATCAGCAAACCGGAAAATGTGAACGGCAACTGGCATATAGACTCCTACATGCAGTATGTAATACAGGTGGGTCCGCGGCAGCAACTCGAACTTTACGGCATGCTATATGGCGAATACCACAGAATCATAAATTATGCTTCGGTAATGGCTGCTCCTGTAAAAAATACAGTCTACAACCGGCACATGTCCGGACGTTTGCGCCTCACCTATAAATTCAAGCAGGGAAGCACTATCGGACTGGTGTATTCCCAGGGATGGAACGGCATCCGCTCACCGCTTGAAAGCTTCAACAATCTTAACCCGAAGAACTTCGGATTTGGAATTACCGGAAACCTGAGGCTTCCTTACAACATAGAGGCAAACACATCGCTCAACACAACATTCCGCCGCGGATTTGCTGATGATGTGATGAACGAAAACGAATGGCTTTGGAACGCAACTGTCTCCAAAAGCATAATGAAAGGTAAAATAGCTTTCAAACTCACGGCATATGACATACTGAACTCTGTTAAAAGCGTGTCATCACTGGTCAACACCACCGGCAGGTCTGAGACATGGAAGAATACCCTTCCGCGCTACATAATGGCGTCTATGAGCTATCGATTCGACGCTAAACCCAAGAAAAAGAAGTAAAGACATAACGTCTGCTCCACAACAAGCCGCGCCACAAAAGATTTATTTCTGCTTTTGTGGCGCGCTTTTTATCCTGCATTATGCGGCAAAACTCAATGTAACGGGTATTGTTGAGGAGATACAGACAATATTTATTATTTTTGCACTCCGGAATCATAAAACAAAGATTCCAATGCTAAAGAATATTTATCTTATGGAAAAAATCATACTTACCGGAGACCGTCCGACTGGCAAACTCCACC
>DAAJ01000012.1 GCA_001701115.1 Bacteroidales bacterium GP2 | reverse complement strand
GCTGCGCTTCGCTTGCCTGAGGTTTCGCATTGCGACGCTCCTGCGGAGCTTGCACCCGAGCTTCCTTGTGCTCATGCCGGACTTCGCTTGCCTGAGGTTTCGCATTGCGACGCTCCTGCGGAGCTTGCATGGCACCTTTTATATACAGCCGCACAAATATATACACATCCACAAACTCCGCAGGGATAGCACATACACACATAAACTATCCACATTAGGCGGTCGTCCCGGAGGGACAGCACATACACGCATAACCTATCCACACGAGGCGATCGTCCCGGAGGGACGGAATATTGTTAACCGGGTGCGCTTGCGCGCCCGGAGCAGGCATGTCTAGTTACACAGCCCCGGAGGGGGTGTACTGCTGTCGCAAGCTCCGCACATTTATATTATAAGGGGACACGCATGGAATTGTTAAAAACGCGGCTGCTACACACCCGTTAACAATTATTAACTACAGGGGGGGGTAAATCGGCTCGCTTTAGTTAATTTTGCTGAGTTTTATGTTCGTTTTTAAGGCAGATATTTGGAATTACTAACCAACAAAACGCCTATTGTGTTACTAATCACCTATTTGCATAGCAAGACCAAGCATTAAACAGACCATAACCTTAAATAACCATTTTTTAACCAATAATCAATATTACATGAAACGGAAACTATTATTGTTTTTGACATGTTTGTCGCTTATGGCAGGAGTATCAATGGCGCGCACTGTTCGCGGCGTTGTGCTCGAAGCGGCTACTGATGAGCCCATTGCAGGGGCTACAGTAAAGTGCAAGGGTAATTCGGCTATCGGAACTTCAACCAACATTGACGGCGAATTCAGCATCAATGTCCCCGACAGCGAAAAGACTCTCGTTGTGTCATTTATCGGCATGCAGACAAAAGATGTCGCTATCACAAGCGACAACCTCACAATTTACCTTGACGAGGCTTCATTGGACCTTGACGAGGTAGTGGTTGTGGGTTACGGTACAACCTCAAAGCGCAAGACCACCTCATCGGTGTCTGTCATCAAGGCGTCTGAAATCGAGGCTGTGCCTGTTCCTAATGTGTCACAGGCTCTTGCAGGACGTGCGGCAGGTCTTATCGTGCAGCAGTCATCAACCGGTCTTGACGCTGGTTCAAGCATCTCTATCCGTGGTGGTGGAACACCTCTGTTCGTTATCGACAACATCATCAGCGAGCAGCGTGAGTTCAACAACCTTAACCCCGCCGACATCGAATCAATGTCTGTGCTCAAGGATGCTTCAGCTACCGCTATCTATGGTGCACGCGCTGCAAACGGCATCATCATCGTTACAACAAAACGCGGTGAAGCAGGCAAGGTTAACGTTGACTACCAGTTCAACTACACACTCAGCCAGCCCGCTGACCTCCCCAAGAAGCTCAACTCTTATGATGCAGCCGTTTACCAGAACATGGGCTACATCTACGACGGTCTCCAGCCCACATGGAGCGACGAAGACCTCGCCCTCTTCAAGAACGGCACCGACCCCCAGGGACACCCCGATACAAACTGGCAGAAAATAACCATGCGCAAGGCTGCGCCTGAAACCCGCCACCTCCTCACAATCACCGGCGGCAGCGAACGCGTGAAGGCTTACACCGCCCTCAGCTACTATGACCAGAACTCTATCTACCGTTCTGACGCATACAACTACAAGCGCTACAATGCCCGCACAAATATCGACGTGGACATCAAGGAAATCGGTCTCCGCATCAACACCGGGCTCGAAGCTTACATCACCGACCTCCGCGAGCCCAACTCCAGCAACTACTATGTGTGGTCACACATCCAGAACAAGAAACCGATGGAAGCGGCAACCAACCCCATGGGTCAGCCTTACAGCGGCACAGTGGACAACCCTCTCGTTGACATTTCAGAGGAGGGCGGTTACTACAAGGGAAGCAATACCAACGTGCGCGGCACATTCAACGCAGTTTGGGCTGTTCCCGGCGTGAAAGGACTTACTATCACCGGCATCGCCAGCTACGCAATCCTCAGCGAACGCAGCAAGAGGTGGAGCGTTCCCGCCCACTCATACAGCTGGGACGGAGTGCCCAACACTGTGTCAATGCCTTCACTCTCAAAAACCGCTAACTTCTACACCTATTACAACACCCAGCTTCTTGCCAACTACAACCGCACCTTCGGCGTGCACAACGTTGAGGCTACATTCGGTATAGAGGCTTCTGGCTCAGGCTACGACAACAACTCGCTCAGCCGCTCGCAGTATGTGCTTGACGTTGACCAGATCGCAGCAGGTCCCGTGAGCACCGCGCAAAATAGCGCTGAGGACGGAGTGCAGTGGCGCAGGGCATCACTCGTGGCACGCCTCCACTATGACTTCGACGCACGCTACCTCATCGAGCTTTCCATGCGCCATGACGGTACAGACAACCTTCCCAGAAAAGGACGTTGGGGCACATTCTTCTCAGGTTCACTCGGCTGGAACATCGCTGAAGAGAACTTCTGGAAAGAGAGCGCAGCCTATGACTACGTGAACCAGCTCAAGATACGCGGTTCTTATGGTGAAATCGGTCTTGACAATGTGAGCCGCTACGCTTACCTCACATCATACGGGCTCAGCGCAACCGGCGCATACCTCGGCAACAAGTGGTACCAGACATTCAGCGAAGGCGCACTCCCCAGCCCCGACCTGAAATGGTACACCCAGCGCGACTTCAACATCGGCTTTGACTTCGCTGCATTCAACAGCAGGCTCTCCGGTTCATTCGACTACTTCTACAAGAGCACCAAGGGCTACCTCGCATCACCCTCAAACGTGGGCTACACTGCTCCTCTCGGTCTCAGCCTCCCGCAGGTTAAGTCAGACGGCGAAAGCCGCCGTAAGGGTGTGGACTTTACACTCCAGTACAACAACCGCTTCGGCGAAGTACACTTTAGTGTTGGTGGAAACTTCACCATCTACGACGAGCGTTGGAACATCAACCCCTATGAGGCTGAAACAACCTTGAAGAACCCCTACAAGCGCACAACCCAGGTGGGCGCTTACACAGGCAACTACTACAAGAACCTCGGCTACTACAAGGACTACCAGGATGTGCTCAACTCACCGAAGCGCAACGGCTCTTCAAACATCATGGCTGGTGACCTCAAGTACTGGGACTTCAACGGCGACGGTAAGATTGACGGCGACGACCAGTACCGTATGGGCAGCGGCTCAGAACCCCGTTGCAACTACGGTATCACAGCAAGCGCAAGTTGGCGCGGATTCAACATCAATATGCTCTGGCAGGGTGCTACAAACTATCAGAAATATCTTGATGCTATCCTCATGGGCGGTAACTCAAACTATCTCCCCGTTATCTACAAGTTCCAGACCGACATCTGGACCCCCACAAACACTGATGCCCTCTACCCCCGTGCTCACCAGAGCGCAGGCATGACTGGAAGCAACAACTTTGTAGGCACAGACTTCTGGTTTGTAAACTCACAGTACATCCGCCTGAAAAACCTCACCGTAGGCTACGATTTCAAGCATAAACTTCTCAAGAAAACCGCATGGCTCAGCAAGTGCTACCTCAGCTTCACCGGCTACAACCTGCTCACATTCAGCCCCGCTAAGAAATGGGGTCTTGACCCGGAAATACCAAGCTCAAACGGCTACTCTTACCCGGTATCACGCGTGTACACTTTCAGCCTCAACGTTGGTTTCTAATTTAAAAAAACAATTAACATGAAAGCTAAATACTTACTCCCTCTCGCATTAGGCGCAGGCCTATTCATGCAGAGCTGCGGCGACTTCCTCACTACCGAGCCCGCCGCCATTTACAGCGAGGATCTTGTGTGGGGCAGTGCGGCAAATGTTGAAGCATTCGTCATGGGCAGATATGGCACCGCTACCGGCTGGTACCGTGACTCCCCCTCCTGGGACCGCACATTCTCAAACAACATGATCAACTGCCGTGCAGCTTGCCCGGGCGAAGCACGCGGACTTATGGAGAACACCTATGACATAGGTCTCAACAGCCGCTTCGGTTACATCCGCGCATGCAACATGATTATTGAGAAGTGTTCTACCAGCACCGTGCTGTCTGAGTCAGACAAGACAAAATATGTTGCGCTCGGCAAGCTCCTCCGTGCAATGTGCTACTATGATTTCGCCCGCAAGACAGGCAAATTCATCTGGGTGGACAAGGTGCTCAGCTCCGACGACCCCGATTTCAACCTGCCTCTCACCAAGAGCCTTGAAGAGAGCTACAGCTACGTGCTCAAGGATCTTCGTGAAGCTGTTGCCGGGCTCCCCACATCGCAGCCCGCCGGCGCTCCTGACCGCAACTTCGGCTACGCATTCCTCTCTGAGGTATGCCTCACCGCTGCAGCTTATACCAACGACGCAGCAAGCCTTCAGAACGGCAAAAGCCTTTACCAGGAGGCTATCGACGCAGTAGACGCTATCAGCGGAGCTTCTCTTGACCCCGACTACGAGGGCATCTTCAATGAGAACGGTGCCAATTCACCTGAAATCATCCTCGCACAGTACTGGGATAAAGACCGTACACAGTGCCAGAGCACTTACATGATCAGCCTCATTGCAAACGTTGTCAATACCAACCTCGAGCTCCAGGGCTGCAGCCCCCTCTGGCAGGGAATGCCTGATATCTTCGAGTGCTGGCTTGACTACACACCTTCCCAGAACCTTGTTGACGACTACCTCGTTATCGACGAGCAGGACGGCAAGGCTAAGCGTTGGTTCGAGACATCACAGTTCGTCAACAACACCAAAGCAATCAACCAGGCTACAGCATTCGAGCTCATCGAGCATAAGGATGACGACCAGGTTGCAGTCGCTTACCAGGTTACCAACCCGGACGTGAATATCAGCGACCTCATGTACCAAGGACGTGACGCACGCTTCGATGCTTCAATCCTCCGTGACGGCTCTAAGTTCTACGGTGAGACAATCGCAATGATCAACCACGGCAACATGACCCGTTGGAGCGGAGCTAACTATGGTGCTAACCACATTCCTCTGACCAACTACTGCACACGCAAGACTATTTACACAAATATGTCACCGCGTCCCTTCTACAACACCCAGACAGCATGGCACAGCGTAATCACACGCTACGGTCGCGCACTCCTCAACAAGGCTGAGGCACAGCTCCGCCTCAACAAGGTTGCCGACGCTGTTGCAACTTTCAACCAGACCCGCACAATCCACGGCAAACTCCCCGCTTCTACAGCAAGCACACTCGCTGAGGCATGGGCAGACTACAAGATTGAGCGCCGAGTTGAACTCTTCTGGGAGAGCGACTGGTATTTCAGCCTTCTCCGCTGGGGCAAATACGGCTACGAGGCTAATGACGGCAAAGCTCCCTCAAGTGTGATTGACGAACTCACCGAACCCGCTACATTCATCGAAATCAACCGCGACCGCAATGCTGCTTTCGTTGGATATGTGCAGTTCATGAACAACCAGCGCACATTTGACACCCGCTCTTATCTCTTCCCGATTCCGCAGAGCCTGATCAACGCCAACAGCGCGATCACAAATGCCGACCAGAATCCCGGATGGGAATAATACGAACTTTGTATTCACCCGTAAAAGTTAATAACATTATGATAATCAAAAATATCAAATGGTTGCTTTGCCTAATGGTCCTGCCCCTTCTCGCAGCGTGCAGCTGGGAAGACCTCCCCGCATACGAAGAGGCTGAAATCACCGGCGTACAGTTCTACTACCGTTGGGCAAGCACCACCGACAAGGATCCCATTACCGGCGAACCGATGGTACGCGAACAGCGTCTCAACGTTTCAGGTAATATCGACGATGAAACCGGCAAAGTGGAAGTACAGGTCAGCCTTCCCGGAACAAACAGCACATTCACTGCTGACGTTCGCAACGGTGTTTCACTCAACAACCTCGTTTGCCAGGTATCACTTTCTACCGCAGCACGCATCGCGCCTGCTGACGGCAACAAAGTGCTCGGAGTGCCCGACGACTGGTCTAAACCCCACAGCTTCGTTGTTACAGCGGCAGACGGCACCAAAAAATCATGGACTATCACTGTAACCGCTTTAAATAAATAATACAGGTTAGTAATTAAGGTTCTCTCACTTATAATAGTGAATGGCAGAGTCCCGGGTTCGATGACCCCGGGACTTTTTTTCGCAACAGAAACAAGAGTTCCGGCGTTATATCATAAAACTAAAATTTACGGCATATATGACAGCTTCTGACAGACTTAAGCATTTCTTCCATGTGGTTTCAAACATCCGCCCCATTGTGTGGATAGGGCTTTATGTGGCGATAACCCCGGTTTTCGCGCTCATCTACCAGGCATTGCCCGACGGGCAGTTCAGGATTCCGGACGGCGGCACAACCGATTTCGGCTCATGGCTCTACTACAGCATCGTCACCATAACGACCCTGGGCTTCGGCGACTATACCCCGGCGCATGGAATGGCGCAGACTGTCACGGCAATAGAGGTGATGTGCGGTTTGATATTCCTCGGACTGTTCCTCAATGCCGTAGGCTCGATGAAGTCTGAAATAGATGTCGCCTCGGAGATAGAGAAGCAGAAAAGGCTCCGCGAGGCTCACGAAAAAGATATGCTGCTGAAAAACACTCCCGCGCTCATGCACAACCTCAACACTTTCCTCGCCTACTGCTATGCAGTGACCACTCCGCTGGACAAGCGCACAGGCAGCGATGCGAAGTTCAACGAAAACTTCACATTTGCGGACATGCAGGACCTTTTCAAGCCGAGCGGTCTGCCTGAGGATGCCACTCGCCTGCCTGCGGCGCAGCGGCTCCTCCAATCAGCAAAGCGCACAAGCGAGGCGCTTGACTCGCTCCAGACGCGCGTTGACCTGATACAATGGACCCGGCTGCTCGAGGACAGCTTTTCATTCGTTGCCGGCTACCAGATGTTCTCCGACCCGGATTACTTCTCCACTCCCCGCCCGGAAGTCGCAGCCCAGGTCAAGGAATGGAAAGGAGAACTGAAGAACCTGCCAGAGAGCCTCCACCCGGTTGCCGAGCTATACAGGTTCATCAAGAAGAGCGGCACCCTTGCACTCAGCATCGAAACAAGGCTTACCGAGATTGCGGCACAATAAAACTGAATAAAATTGACTAAAACCGAAGCGGCGTACATCCTTTTTACGGGATGCACGCCGCCTGACCTTCAGAGGTCTCGATATCTTTAATCAGTTGATTTCAATTTCGTCAACAAACACAAATCCGTGGTGACCGGCACCGCCGTGCCATGCGGGAATCTTGTTTTCCGGCTGGACTGTTACGCGCACATACTGCGCTTTCACTGGATTGAACTTGAGTTCGTGCTTGCCGATAAAAGATGTCTCACCGGTGAGTTCAGGGAACTCCTCGGAAGCAACAATAGTGAAGTTCTTACCATCCTCGCTCACGGCAACCTGCATTGCGCGCGCGTCAAAAATCCATGACTGGGTGTCGACATTGGTACGGAGGGCAACACTGCTTATCTCCTCCACGCTTTCAAGGTTGATTTCTGCAACAAGGTCTTTGCCGGCATAGCCTACCCAATCGCCGTTGTTGAAGCTCGTTGTGCCGAATTTGCCGTCAACGAGAGTAACGCCACCCTTTGCAGCATAGCTGGGATGAGGAGCTGTGACGAGTGTTACCGGACGTGCGGTAGCCTTGTTGAAGCTCACGCTGTTTGTATAGGTCTTGCTATTTCCTCCGGGACGCACGGCAACAGCTTTGATTTCAGCGGATTCCTTGAGCACAACCGGCTCAGTGTAAACAGGTGATTCCTCTGTAGGCTCTGTGCCGTCAAGTGTATAATGGATGGGAGAATCGTCAATTGTCTGGAGTGTGAGCACAATCACGCCATTTTCAACATCGGGAGTGATGGTTCCTGCAACGTCAAACATGTGGCGTGCATAATTGTAGCCGTTTGCATCGTAATGCTTGAAGAGGTTGCTCACGCGCTTGCCGAAAGCCTTGTAGTCCTTCGGGGCGTTGCTCCACTGCACCTCGGCGAGAGCTGCAAATCGCGGAAGCGCCATGTACTCTACCTGTGAGAAGGTAGGCATATATTCTGTCCAGATATTTGCCTGCACGCCGATGATGTGCTTTGCTTCCTCAGGAGTGAGCGCTTCGGGAAGAGGCTCGTAGTCATACACTCTCTGAACAGGAATGTATCCGCCGATAGCATCAGGCTCGCTTTCGCGGTCAAGGCTCTGGTAATAGTCGAAATAGAGGTAGTTGTTTGGTGTCATGATAACATCATGACCTTTCTTAGCAGCCTCGATGCCGCCCTTTTCGCCGCGCCATGACATTACAATAGCACCGGGAGCGAGCCCGCCTTCAAGGGTTTCATCCCAACCAATCATCTTTCTGCCTTTGGTTGCAAGGAAATCGCTTGCATGGTGGATGACATGGCTCTGGAGCTTCTCCTCGGGAGTGCCGTGCTCGTCACCTTTCAGACCGAGCTCCTTGATTTTAGCCTGGCATTTGGGACACTCTTTCCAGCGTGTCTTGGGACATTCGTCACCGCCGACATGGATATATTCGCTCGGGAAAATATCAACGATTTCGGTGAGGACATCATCAATGAACTTATATGTGGAATCGTTGCCGGCGCAGAGCACATCCTCACTAACGCCCCACTGCTGCCACACTTCATAAGGACCGCCGGTGCAACCGAGTTCGGGATATGCGGTAAGAGCGCCGAGCATGTGACCGGGAAGGTCGATTTCAGGCACGACAGTGATATGGCGGTCTGCTGCGTACTTTACGATGTCGCGTGCTTCCTCCTGGGTATAGAAACCTTCGTAAGGAATGCTGTCGTAAACGCCTGAGTTGTGACCAATAACTGTGCCGCCACGCTTTGAGCCTTTTTCAGTGAGACCCGGACGGCTCTTGATTTCGATTCTCCATCCCTGGTCGTCAGTGATATGCCAGTGGAGGGTATTGATATTATGAAGCGCAAGCATATCAATGAAGGTCTTCACAGAATCAGCGGGGAAGAAATGGCGTGACACATCAAAGTGAGCGCCACGGTAAGCGAAGCGGGGCTGGTCGGATATCACCACGGCGGGGAACATCACATTGTTGTTTCCTGCTTCGGGGATAGATTTGCGAAGTGTCTGGATGCCGTAGAAAGTACCGGCGGGTGTAGAGCCGTTGATAGTGATTCCATGCTCTGTAACTGTGAGCTCGTATGCTTCGGGATTCTCGTTTTCGAGAGATGAAGCAAGGGCGATTACTCCGTCGCCGGGCACTCCGGGAGCCACCGCAAGGTTCAGCCCGGTCATCTGGGCAAGGTAGCCGGCAAGGAGGTTTGCATCGGTGAGCAGAGCAGAATCGCCTTCGGTATAGACGATTGATGTTGCCGAAGTGAGTTTGTAGCCTTCGCCGGCAACCAGCTCAATCTGCTGCGGCATAGGCACCACATTGTAGTCTGCGGTCACTTCACCCCTGTTGGAGCAACTTGCTGCCGCAATGCATAGCGCGGCGACAGCAAAAAGTTTCATTTTTTTCATGTGGGAAAAAACGGTATTAATTTAAATGGTTATGGGTTATGCAGTCCATGCAAAGTTATGAAATTTACCGCTCCACTCCAAAATTAGTTGAATAATCAATTATACGCCCCGAGCGGAGGATTTTCCGGAGCGGCAACGCCATAGCGGTCGGTTTTAAGCGTGCCGGAGAATACTGGGGACAAGCGTGCCGGGGAATCAGGCGACAGTCGGTAGTCAAACCTGTAAGTTTCAAGGTCGAGTAGAAAAAGCGGGTCCGCCGCCCAAAGAGATGAAACGAACTGGGCGTCATCGCTGCCGGAGGAGCCGAAAAGGCAATTTGTGAATACAGCGTCAAAAGAGGATATGTCCGCCGGCGATATTTCCGCTCCGGGACGGTATATTATCGATGCAGCAGCGGAAACGGACGCCGCTCCTTCAAGCGTTATCGCGGCAGAGGATGGGGCGGCAAAGAGGTAATTGTTTGCAATCGTGCAGCGGTAAAGCCGCGCGGTAGCGGAGTTGATTGCGAGTACCGCGCCCGCCGCCTCGGTAAACTGGCATCCGGCAGCAGTGAGCTGCGCCCCTTCGCCAAGAGCAATAAGATTTCCACGGGAATTTGCCACACAGCAGTTGGTGAGAAGGAGAGATGATTTTTCGCCAATGGCAATGCCCTGCTGAGTGTTCAGCACAGAAACACATTCGAGCTCAGACTGAGTTGATGATGAGAATGTGATGCCTTTCCATTGTCCCGGAAGGATTGAGTACGGTATGTCGGCAGCAAGGTATCCGGAGCGGTCTCCCTGAATGGTTATCTGCCGCTCAGGGTTGCCGGAGGCAAGGAGGGTGCCGTTGACTATGATTTCCGCACCATCGTGCATATAAATGACGGTGCCCGGAGCGATGGTGAGCACAGCCTCCGGTGCGACAGTGAGCGTGCCGAAAACACGCACGGAGCCTGACAGGGTCTGAGATTCGGCAACCGTGCAGTCGCGTAATGTCTGCGGGGCGGCAACAGATGCAGCAACGGGCAGTGAAAGTGTGACGGAATTTACTGTGATGTTGACAGTGGCGTCAAGTGGTCCTCCGCCAACAGGGTGCGCTGCGGCAAGGAGGCAGATGGAGTCTCCCTGACGGATTTCTACCGGCGAGGAGAGAAATGGCGAACCGTCGATGTTCAGCTTTATGCATTCCGCATGCTGCCCGGTGACGGTGACGGATGATATTATGATTCCGGCGGAGTGCGGATTATAGACAGTGAGCGCCGCAGTCGGTGAAAGCTCGTCAGCCCATATTTCGCCGAGACGGAGTGTGTCATCGGAAAATACGGGCAGATGAGACGGTGATGTGGATATGTCGTCGCTTATGCAGGAAGCGAGAATGAACGCTATGAAAGTATATATTATATGTTTCATAGCTATATAACGGAGAACTCCGCCGGATATTATATTGAGTACACCCCCCTCCGGGGCTGCATGCGGGTGGTTGCCGCACATCCACGGACACAAGTGTCCGCGGTTAACAAAATAAAGCCCGTCCCGGGCTCAAGCCACTAAAAAGCCGGCAGCCTGATGAAAATTGCTGTGCAAGTTATGGGATTTTGTGCAGAACAAGAAGGCGGTTCCCTTTTTTCAGTTCGCGCACCAGACTGGCGGGTAAATCTCCGAAATCGCCACATTGTTGCGCCATATCCAAATCAATATATCCTATAAGATGACCGTCATTGTTTGCCGAGCACACTATATTCGCACCATAAACCGACATTTCTCCGCCGTATTCAGCCAGATAGCATGTATTTCCATCTGGATTCACCGCAATAACGTAAGCCCCGTCTGTCCCATAGTCCGTAACGCTCAGGAAGCAATACCCCGATGTGGTTTCCGCCGGATTATCCCATACTTGCAAACCATGTGTCAGCAGCCCGCTTTCCATCGCTTCCATAAAGTTTAATTTAGCCTGCCCATCAATGGCATACCCTTTGAAGTCAAGCACCCGCTTACCAATCAGGTTACCGTCAAAGTCCAGCCGATATATTGTATCAGCGGGAGAGGAATAATATGATATCGCTTCAGCACTCTTACGGAAAATATTATTAGTACCTGAACTATCAACATATCCTGCCGGATATTCCACTAAATAACTTATAGGATTCAACAAAGAATCTGTTACACAAAGCTGATAGCCTGGGGCTTGCCCTGAGGGCGCAAGATTAAACAGCATTGCGTTGTCATTTAACATAGCAAAGCCGTTGCATCTGAATGGCACGCTCTTACTGTCTATAAATTTGCCGTCATGGGTGTACTTATGCAATTTGCGCTGGGATGAATCCAGAATATACACAAAGCCGGAATCAACATCCATATAATTTGGAAACGCATATTCTCCAGGACCACTTCCGCGCTTGCCGTATGAGGCATAAGGTTTTCCTGCATGGTCAAACGAAACAACCCGGCGGCTACCATAAGAGTCTACAACAAAATATTTGCCAAACGCATCAATAATTTGATTCGGCTCTGCAAACATTATATTATCATCTTCCTGCAGCACTAAAAAATCAGTATTACCGGCATTAAAACTGATACAACCGGCATCATCATTTTTTAAAGACACCGTCAGAGTGTCGACAAACGGTGCATCATGTGTGCACCCAGCAAAAGCATCCGCGCTGTTTTTCCTGCAAGCGCCGAGCCCAAGCAGAACAACCGCAATAAACAGCAGCACAACAACTGAATGTATCGTATTTTTTTCCATCATTTTTTATTTGTGCAAAGGTACATAAAAAATGCGATTTT
>DAAJ01000038.1:15698-33907 GCA_001701115.1 Bacteroidales bacterium GP2 | reverse complement strand
GGCGACAGCTACCACCATCATCACCACCATGACAACGGCGACGGGCAAGTGACCGTCAGCCTTGAGCAGGATATCCTCGGAGAAAACAACCGCCATGCAGCCTATGCCAGAGGCTTCCTTGCGGCACGCTCCATTGACGCATACAATATAGTATCATCGCCGGGCTCCGGAAAAACATCGTTGCTCGAAGCCACTGTCAGGGCTATTGCGGGGAGACGTCCGGTAGCGGTAATTGAAGGGGACCAGCACACCGACAACGATGCGAGGCGCATAACCGCCCAAGGGGTGCCCGCAGTACAAATCAACACCGCAAACGGGTGCCATTTAGACGCCCACATGGTATGCCACGCGATTGAGGATTTAAACCCGGAGCAGGGTTCGATACTGTTTATCGAGAATGTAGGCAACCTTGTCTGCCCGGCAATGTTTGACCTCGGCGAAAAGAGAAGAGTGGTAGTGATAAGCGTGACCGAGGGGGACGACAAGCCGCTGAAATACCCTTATATGTTCAGCGGAAGCCAGATATGCATCATCAACAAGGTTGATTTGCTCCCTTATGTTGACTGCGACATTGAGCGGCTCAAGGCAAACGCCCTTAAAGTGAGCCCGGGATTGGTTTTCTTTGAGACTTCAGCCACAAAATCCATCGGCATAGACCAGTGGGTCGATTATCTCCTCAACCATTGAGGATTCAGAAACGGAGGACGATTTCGGCAACAATCTTATCGCCGTACTCAGGCGTAGGCTTGAAATCATGGCGGTAAAAGTTCTTTTCGTAGTCCACCCTGAAGTCAAAGTACATATTTTTCATCTTCATGCAGGTGAGGGTTGCTCCCGCAGTGATTCGGTTTCGCGCATTATCGGTCACTTTCAACACTCCCTCATCATCCGGCGCACAGTTTGAATGGTCGGTTATTCCGTCGAATCGCCCTTGAAAAGACAGCCGGTTGAATATTCCTGCGTTGACAGGCATATAATAATTGGTGAACACGCTGTAGGCATGCGCATTCTTGTATGCGCCGTGAACATAGTGCTTGTGCATATATTCCCCCTCCACAATCCACCTGCTGTGGCTCCAGCTCAGTGAAGCCCCGGCGAGGTTAGCCCTGATTCCGGAAGGGCGGATAGTTGAAGCGCCCGCGCTAAGGGTGAACTCCCCGAGCCCGAGTGTGGCTTTTCCCGCGCCCGCGAGTTTCTTTCCCCAGCCGGTGTGGTCGCCGATAGAGTACGGATTGAATGCGCCCGCCTCCAGCTTGAGAGGCAATGCGGCAAAATCATAAATGAGCATCGCGCCCACTGCACGGTAATTGCACATCTGCTTGCCGATAAAGGAGCGGTTTGCAAAATAATACTGGTGCGGGGCGCGGAAAGGGTCAACACCGAATGGCATCCTGAACTGCCCTGCCTGCAGGCTGAGGTGCGGCACAAATTCAGCCCTCGCCCAGGCGTCAAGAATTTTCATCTTGCCCCGGTCGCACAGGTCTGTATTTACAAAGTAGCTGATTTCACGGCATATATTCCCGTTAATAGAGAAGCGGGCGTTGCGCACCTGGAAGCGGTATTCCCCGCCGTCAGTGGCATACTCAAACCGCGACCTTACGGTTCCGTGGAAATTAGGGCGATAATTTACTTTTACTGTGTCAGCCGCCTCCCCGGCAAATACAGATACCGCGGCAAGCGCCGCTGCAAAAAATGTGATGGCTTTTTTCATTGCAACGGCAAAATTACAAAAATTGCCTCAATATCAAATATGCATCAGGTCACGGAATATATCCAGCGCCGCAGCTATCTCCTGGGGAGTTGCGGTGCAGTTCACATCCACCTCGCCGGGAGCTTTAAGAAGGGTGAAACTGATTGTGCCGTCCCCGGCGTTCTTCTTGTCATGGCGCATGATCTCTATCAGCGAATCATAGTCGCCGCAATCAATTGCAATTCGACCGTAATTCTCTTCAATAAATGCAGTTATGCCACGCAGCACATCAGACGGGAAACCGAGGCGGAGGTGCGACAGCACCATATCAACCACAAGCCCCCACGCAACAGCATAGCCGTGAGGCACCGGTTTGCCCTGCTCCAACGCCCATGACTCAAAAGCGTGCCCCGCGGTGTGCCCTAGGTTTAGAGCCTTGCGCAACCCTTTTTCTGTCGGGTCCTGCTCCACAACGCCTTTCTTCACAAGCACGCTTTCTTTCAGCAGCCCGAGAAACCCGTCGCTATCAACTGCCATTCCCCAGCCGCTTGTGAGCCTGCGATATGCATCCCCGCCGGCAATGAGGGAATGCTTTATCATTTCCGCGAAACCGCTAAGACGCTCGCTCGGCGGCAGTGTGTCAAAGAACAATGTGGAAATCACCACTGCATCTGCATTGCAGAACGCGCCTATCTCATTCTTGAATCCGTTGAAGTCAATGCCGGTCTTGCCGCCGACAGCCGCGTCGACAGCGGCAAGCAATGTCGTAGGCACGTTTATGAAGCGGATTCCTCGTTTGAAAGTTGCCGCGGCAAAGCCTCCCATGTCAGTCACCACTCCTCCACCCAGATTTACTACAGCCGCGCTACGGGTAGCCCCGCCATTGCATAGCTCGCTCCAGATATATGCAAGCGATTCAATGTTCTTGTGCTCCTCACCCGCCGGCACAACTATCACCCGCGCCTCGGCAAGCGCCTTGCTCTTGTCCACTACGAGAGGGAGGCATAAAGACGCGGTGTTGCTGTCTGCAACCACGAACAGTTTTGTGGGTTTGGCTTCCGCAACCCATCCATCGATTGCTTCTGCTACAGAATTGGTAAATATAAGTTTTTGGGATTGTGATGATAACATTGGTTCAAACTTTAATGGTCAATTAAGATTACGCCTGTGGGTGCCTAAGGCGTAGAGCAACATCGGCATCTGGTCGGCAAGGGTATTCATATCGGGAAAAACGATTGCGGCACCGGCTTCGGCAAGCGCGGCACCGGGAACCGGACCGGTAGTCACCCCGATGGTAAAGGCACCTGCGGCATCACCCGCTTCAACTCCGAGAGGGGCATTTTCTATCACTATGCTTTGCGCCGGGGTCACGCCAGCCTTATCCATTGCCGCGAAGTATGGTTCAGGAGCGGGCTTGCCCTGGCGGACATCACGCGCCGTGATGCGCATATCACCGGCAAACGCACCGGGAAAATCATCATTGAGCCGATTTATCAGTGAGCTTTGACCGGATCCGGTGACAAGCACGCGCTTCATGCCAACCTTTTCAAGGAAATCAAGCAGGCGTTGCGCTCCCGGCATAGGATTCACATCGGGCAGCTCGCTGAAGTACACCGTTTTGCGATGATACAGCTCCTTGACCTCATCCTCAGTTGCATCACGCCCGAATTCCCGGTTAAAAAGCAAGTTTATTGTTGAAGCGCCGGTGCGCCCTTCGTACATGAAAAACTCCTCCGGGGTAGCTTTTATGCCGATTTCCCCGACCATGCGCATCCATGCCTGGGCATGGCGGGGCATAGAATCATAAAGCGTGCCGTCCATGTCAATCAGGGCGGCGCGCGGTTCAAGTGCTATATAATTGTGGCGCTTCATAAAGCGCTCTATCTGTGCGTCAAACATCAGTGCCTTTTCTTTTTATGTTTCTTGTCCTTGACAGGATTGTCATCCATGGGGAACGGAGGCACGGCTGGTCCGTCTATAGCGCCGCCTTGGATGAAAATCACGGAATCCTCATGGGTAAGAGTGTCCGCAACCATGAATTCGCCCGCATATTCCTTAGGATTCTCAAGAATAAGCTTGGTGCGTTTGCCGGTCTTTGCGCCGAACTGGAACACTTCGCGTATTTCATTGACAAGGTTCATCCGCAGGGTGTCTGTCAGCTGATGACTGAAAGCAATCTTGTTTTCATCGAAGTTAGCCCTACCGAAGCGGATTTTGAAATGCCCGGGCTTACCTTTGATATTGATTCCGAACTTGAACGGTATCGGCGATTTAAGCACGGCGATATGGTAGTCCAAATCCATGTCAAGCGTGTTGTGACCGCTCACACCTATGCGGTATCGGTTGAAATCGAACACAAACGGGAAGACATCCAGCTTTGTATCCTTGATCATCAGCTCTACCTGCATATTGTTAATCGTGTTGCCGTCCTTCTTCTTAAGCATGAGCCATTTGGTCATCTTACGGAAGGTTTCGTTGTCAACAAGCTGTAGGCTGTCGCCCGTGAGTTTGAGTACAAGATTGAATGTATTGAACTTAAGGTTCATCATTGAATCTATGTCGGTATTCATCGCCACGTCAGCGGTAATTATGCCGTTGACCTCGCGGAGAAGCGGCAGCACGCTGTCAATTTCCGGAATCAGGCGCAGGAACTCCTTGAGATGCAGGCTGCGCACAACCATTCCAGCTGCAAAATGGACATCTTTCTTTGTAGGAGCTGAATAAAGCGCAGTCATGTCCATGGAGCCGATAGGCGTGTATCCTGCAAGCCTGTCAAGATGCAGGGCGCCGTCGCGGATAGCAATGTTGCCTGTGAGCTTCTGGAACCAGATATCCGCGTAAAGCACTTCACTTGCGTCAATCTTCAACTGGGCATTTATGTTGCTCGGAACAACGAATACCGGCTGACCGTAGCCGTCAGCCTCCTTCTTGATTGCCGCCTGCCTTGCCTCATCGTCATCGGTATCCACAAGCTTGACCTGACCTTTTTTGAGCCTTTCAGCAAATGTCGACCCGGCGGTAACCGCCTCATAAATCTCATTAATATTAATGGTGTCGCTCTTGATATCGAAATTGATGTTGAGCGGTGCGCCCCTGTGCGATGTGAGCGCACGGGATATATTGGTTATGCTTCCGTTGATAACGAAATCACTCGTGCCGAGGGTATAACCGGTATTACGGATAATGATACTGTCCGTAGAGAAACTCATGTCAAGATTGCGCAGAGTGTTCCTTACCGGGAAATATGGTGTCACAAGCCTGCCACGGCGAGCCTTGACATCACCTCCGGCTTTCCATTTGCGCAGCCAGGAGGCAAGGCTCCGGTCGATGCCGAAATCCATGTTCTCCTTGCCGCTTGCCGCAGCTATGCTGTCATTGCGCCTCACGCGCTCACGGATTCTTGCACGGCTTGCCGAGTCANNGAGTCACGGCTGACATAGGGACGGGCAACCGGGTGAAGGCTGAGATTGGCAGATGCGCCGGTAAGCGAAAGCATATTCACCGCGTCACGGTAACGCGCCCTCTCTGCGGAAACCCCGAGGGTAAGCAGCGGAGCTTTAGCAGAATTGCCGAACCGCTGCAAGGTAGCTTTCACCGCAGCGTCACGCAACCGCAGGTTTATTGAGTCGCTGTCAGCGGTAAGTTTCATCCTCGCAGCCCTCATTGCTATTCCTATAGGATTTATCCTTGAAGTGTCCATGCTGCCGGCAACATTACGCGCCGCAACCACGAAATTGGCATCGGCAACACTGAGCGCAATCCCCTCCCCTTTAAAAGCGAGGGTATCGGCACTAAGGCTGATTTTCAGCAAAGAGTCGGCGCGCAGGGTATCGGCTATGCTCACCTTTGCATCTGTGCCGAAGGACATGCCCATCTTTCGTGTCACAAGCGCAAGGCTCCTGTCATCGGTAAGGAAACTGAAATTGCGCAGATTCAGATTACCTTTCGCCTTTACTTTATGGAATTGCTTCGGATTGAAATCTGTCAATCTGAACCGGAGGGTTGCATCACCGTCAATAACCCCGTTTGCGCGCCATTTCAGCTTGCGCCACAAAGCCTGCGGGAGCATTGCCGTGTTTAGCTGCCCGTTGAAGCGTCCTTCCACCTCAGCGTCCTTGGTAAGGTTTCTTACCATGCCTTCAAGGTTGAAACTGAGGCTTCTTCCCTCCACGGAAAGCTTATTTACGGTAACAACCGCCTCCTCCATATTCCCTGCCGGCAAGACAGCGTCTATATCCGCAAGAAGCGAGCGCAACGCCATCCTGTCATAATTAAGGTATCCGCCGGGAATGCTGATGTTGCCGCTCAAGCCCGGCAACTCCTTGGAGTTTACATCGTAAGGTTGCAGAAGCTTTGCCGACAGGCTCAGCTTCACATCAGAATCTATGCCGGCAAGCCCTCCACGGTACTGCTCAGGCACGAGCGCAACCACATCGCTGATGCTGATATCCTTTCCTTCAATGTCAAGGCTCTCGATTACCGGACTGCTCTCGAAATTGACGGTAGTGTTTATCTTTATGCCTACATTATTGGCGCTAACCTTAAAATCCTTCAACGCGATATGCTTCGGCTTGCGCTGGTTCCAGTCAATGCGACCGTCCACGCCGAAAGACATCTTGCCCAGCTCAACCCCGGGCATTATCTCTCCACCGCCGAAACCGTCAATATCCACTGAATAAACCGGTGCTTCCGCTCCACCCAGAGTGGCGTCACTAATCCTGGCGGTAATGTCAATGGAATCGGCAAGCGAGAAGTATCTCACAGGCGCGCCACCTTCAATTGCAAACTTGTCAAGCGTAAGGTAAGGCATCGCCGTTTCAGAAGAATCATTTCTGGAAGGAGGCACAATAAGGTAATTCGCCACTGAATCATTTACCTGCACAATATTCACGTCCGGCTCTTTGAAAACCACATCATAAAGCATTACAGTACCACCCATAAGAGCCCACACGTTCACTCCTCCGGCAAAACGGTTCAATGTAAGCAGCGTGTCAGCATTTGCAGGCAGCTGGGCACGGATGCTGTCCGGCACACCGCGCAGCGAGTGGCTCACCACCGTGAGTCCGTCAACCTCAAGAGATACTTTGGGGAAAGTGGACCAGAAACTAAGCTCCACCTTCTTTGCCGTAACATCCGCATCAAGGTACTTGCTCGAATATTTGCTTACCATGGGAGTAAGTTCCTCGGAACTTAGCATCCAAACGCCTACGCCTATCACTGCAACCACAAGCAGCACAAGGATACCGACAGGTATAAGCACCCATTTCAGCACCTTACGCCAACCCGAAGACTTCTTGCCGACCTTCGTTGCGTTGCCACCGTCCTTATTGTCCACTTGATTGTCCACTCTGTCACAAATTTATGCCGTTTAGCGCAAAACTACCCTTACCGGCAAATTACTCATAAATATAATAGTTATAAGTATAAATGTTGCACAAAAAATATTGTTCGCCCGAAAGCGCTCTTTTTTGCATCGTAAAAGTACAAACATTCTTCCAATACCGCTCCATCCGCCCCACTTTTAAGAATCATTTAGGAAAAGTGCAAGTGCCGCAGGCACGCCGCCATGCGAAACCTCAGGCAAGCGCAATGCGCGCAGCCTGAGGACATGGCACCTCCTCAAAGACTGCGGCTTCGGAGAAGTCGCGGCTGTGACACGTCATATTGAATAGCCATAAAAGTATATCCTTTCATAACAAATTTCGGGGCGCAAAATTCGTCATTAGCGATATTATTCTTATATTTGAGCCATTAAAATCTACTAATACCAAAATCAGATATGTTACAGCAAGAAGATGTCCTCACCCTGGAGGCTAAAGGCATTACCGAGGAGCAGCTTAACGCTATGCTTGACCGGTTCGCAAAAGGATTCCCGTTTCTCACAATACTCGATGCGGCTCGTCCCGGCAAAGGAATAACCGTGCTCACTCCCGAGCAGGAGGAGAAAGCGCGCCTGCGCTGGCGCAAATACCTCGCTGACGGAGGCGATGTGTGCAAATTCGTTCCGGCAAGCGGTGCAGCTTCGCGCATGTTCAAGGCTTTGTTTGAATTTGTTGACGGTGATGTTGAGGTTGCTCCGGAAGGTTCTCCGGTAGACGTCCTTCTCGCGTCATTTGACAAACTTCCCTTCGCGAAAGAGCTCGATGACACCTGCAAGAAGCTCTACAATGCTTCTGCGAAAGACCTTATCTCTGCCAAGCAGCAGAAAAAAGTCATTGCAGCGCTCATCAAGCCGGAAGGCATGAACTACGGAGGTCTGCCTAAAGGACTCCTCAAATTCCACTCCTACGAAACCGGAAGCCGCACTCCGCTGGAGGAGCAGCTCACAGAAGGAGCGCAGACAGCCGCTACAAACGGCATCGTAAACCTCCACTTCACTGTATCGGCAAACCACCGCAAGCTGTTTGAGGAAAAACTCGCCGAGGTGCTTCCCGAAACAGAGAAGCGCACAGGCGTTAAGTTCAATGTGAGCCTCAGTGAGCAGAAACCGAGCACCGACACAGTTGCCGTAAACCCGGACAACACACCTTTCCGCGAAGATGGCAAACTGCTTTTCCGTCCCGGAGGACATGGCGCGCTCATCGACAACCTCAACGACATGGAAGCTGCTGTGGTATTCATCAAAAACATCGACAACGTTGTGCCTGACAGCCGCCGCGAGCCCACAGTCAAATACAAAGAGGTTATTGCTGGCTACATGATGGAGCTGCATGACACCATCGTCCACTACCTCGACCTTCTTGCAAAAGGCGAATACAACGAGGCAAAACTTGATGAAATGTTTGTATTCCTCCGCGACAAGCTCGGTCTCCGCGACCCGAATTTCACAAAAATGGATGTTACCCACCGTGCGGTTTACCTCCACGACAAGCTCGACCGTCCCCTGAGAGTATGCGGCATGGTGCGCAACGAGGGCGAACCCGGCGGCGGTCCGTTCATCGCTGTAAATCCCGACGGCTCTGCATCGCTCCAGATTCTCGAAAGCCATCAGATTGACCCGGGAAATGAAGAATATGTGGCTAAGATGAAATCGGCTACACACTTCAACCCCGTTGACCTTGTCTGCTACATAAAGAACCGCCACGGCGAAAACTACAACCTTCTCGCTCACACCGATCCCGCCACAGGCTTTATCTCCTCCAAGTCAAGCCACGGCAAAGAACTCAAAGCGCTTGAACTTCCAGGGCTATGGAACGGCGCTATGAGTGACTGGAACACAGCTTTCGTTGAAGTGCCGGTTGAAACATTCAACCCAGTAAAGACTGTAAACGACCTTCTGCGTCCCGCACACCAGGGTTAATATGCAGAAATGTTGATGCCATGACTGTGCCCCGCAAACCCATGCGGGGCACAGCACGTTATATCAGAAAAAACAAATTATCAGATGATGAACCGCAAGGAAGAGATTAAAAGAATCTGGACAGAGTGCTTTGACGATACGAAAGAGTTTGTTGAAATGTTTTTCAGCAGGGTGTACCGCGAATCGGATGCACTCACGCTTGAAAAAGGTGGCAAGATTGTGAGCAGCCTGCTGCTCCAACCCTACTCCATGCTGTTTCAGGGCGCAGAAGTCACTACCGGATATATTTATGGCGCCGCAACCAGGCGTGCCGCAAGAGGAAACGGATATATGAGCGAACTGATGGTGACAGCACTGAACACCGCGCTCGAAAGGGGCTACATGACCTGTTCGCTGATTCCCGCGCACGACTGGCTATATTTTTATTACGACCGATTCGATTTCTCTACCGTATATTATTACGACCCCCAGCGGTTCACCTCGCTGCACGCGTTTACAGCCACAGGGCAATACACGCAAGTGGATGACCCGTATCTTCCTGAGGTATATGAAGCGTTCCACCGGTTTGAAATGCAGCGCAAATGCACAGTGCTGCACTCGCAACGCGATTTCCTGAACATACTTGACGACCTTACGCACGACAACGGCTCATTTGTTGCGCTGAAAGACCCCGATGATGCTGTGGTTGCGATAGGCTGCGCGGCTCCCTCAGACGGCAGGCTGCTTGTCAAGGAGCTATTGGGGCGCGATGAAGACTCACGCAACGCCGTGCTGGCGGTGTTCCGCAACGAATATCCGGATATGCCTGTGAGCGTGTACACTCCTGCGGACAGCAACGGGCGCAAACCTTATAGCCGTGGAATGGCAAGAATCATAAACACCCCGTTATGCCTCGGCGTAATTGCCGCAGCGCACCCTAAGCTCGATTTGAAAATCAAGGTTACCGACCATCTTCTCCCCTATAATTCCCACACATATATTATAAAAGAGGGGCTTTGCACAATAGATGACACCTTCTCGCACCGGCTCGATTTCGACATTGACGCGGACACTTTGAACAAGATGGTGTTCAGCAGCGCAAAAATCGGCGACATACTTGATTTCCCGAGTGAACGCCCCTACATGACACTGATGCTTGACTGAAAATAACGGGAAACATACAAATAAGCCGCGCCTTCAATCGAAAGCGCGGCTTATTCTCTACTTGATTATTATGCGTAATTACTTCTTGTCTGCTTTAGCGGCAGGTGCGCCCTTGCGGTCGCCTCTCATGCCGGGCTTCATGTCTTTTCCACCTTTGTGGTCACCATGCCTCATGCCTCTCATGTCCTTGCCGCCACGACGGTCACCGGGTTTCATATCCTTGCCACCGTGTCTGCCTGCAGCGAGGTAGTTGTTTTCAAGGAACTGCACATACTGCTCGGGGGTGAGGATTGTCTTGAGGTTGGCGAGATAATCCTTGCGTGCGTTGTTGCGCTCAGCCTGGGCTTTTTCCATGCGCTCGCCGCGTTCTTTCTTCTGCGCGTCCTTCACCTTCTTCTGGTTGTCCTTGAGTGCCTGGATTTTTGCCTTCTGCGCATCGGTCAGGTTAAGGTTGTCGAAAAGGCAGGGACCCTGCTTGCCGCACTCACCTTTCTTAACCATGCAGGTTGAGTCTTTTGCGGCGGTGCCGCGCTGGTTCTTGTTGTTCTGCGCTGAAACCGCGCTTGCTGAAAGCACTAATGCTGATGCTGCTACTAAAATTGCTTTGATATTCATATTCATTCAGTTTTATAATGTTGTTTATTAATTCATTGTTTTTTCAGACGTCTGGTATAATGACAAAAGGGAAACGTGAAAGTTTAACCGGCATACGCCACTTTAAGCTATTTTTAGCCATATCCACAATTTTTTTATTATTAAACCTTACCTCTCTGCGAAATAATGCTAACTTTGCAGATATAACCCCTTAAATTCAACCTAAATGAAGAAACATAATTTTTATGCCGGTCCTTCGATACTCAGCGAGTACACCATCAAGAACACCGCAGACGCAATCATAGACTTTGCAGGAACAGGATTGTCAATCCTCGAAGTGTCCCACCGCAGCAAAGAGTTCGTGGCTGTGATTGAAGAAGCACGCGCTCTTGTCAAAGAACTTCTTGATGTGCCCCAGGGCTATTCAGTGCTTTTCCTCGGCGGCGGCGCAAGCCTGCAGTTCTGCATGGTGCCTTTCAACCTGCTCCGCAAGAAAGCCGCTTACCTTGAAACCGGCACATGGGCTGTTAACGCTATCAAAGAGGCTAAGATATTCGGGGAAGTGGACGTTGTAGCTTCTTCCAAGGATGCGAACTTCACTTTCATCCCCAAAGATTATATCGTTCCCGCCGATGCGGACTATTTCCACTACACCACTAACAATACCATTTACGGCACAGAAATCCGCAAGGATCCCGATGTTGCAGTGCCTCTCGTTGCCGATATGTCAAGCGACATCTTCTCACGCCCCGTCGATGTGTCGAAATATGACCTCATCTATGCAGGCGCACAGAAAAACCTTGCTCCTGCCGGAGTGACAATCGTTATCGTGCGCGAGGACGCGCTCGGCAAAGTTGAGCGTCCTATCCCCACTATGCTCGACTACCGCACGCATATCAAGAAGGACACCATGTTCAATACTCCCCCGGTGCTCCCGATTTTCTCCGCGCTCCAGACCCTCCGCTACTACAAGCAGCTCGGCGGCGTTGCTGAACTTGAGAAAATGGACCTTGCAAAGGCGGCAAAACTTTATGACGCCATTGACTCCTCAAAGATGTTTGTCGGCACAGTAACCGACCCGGAGGACCGCTCAATCATGAACGTCACTTTCGTTATGAAGCCCGAATACAAGGAGCTTGAAAAAGACTTCATCGACTTCGCTACAACCAAAGGCATTGTCGGCATCAAGGGACATCGCAGCGTAGGCGGCTTCCGTGCATCGCTTTACAATGCTCTGCCAATGGAGAGCGTGAATGTGCTCATCGAAGCAATGAAAGAATTTGAACTCAAACACTAATCCCACCGCAATGAAAGTTTTAGTTGCCACAGAAAAACCATTTGCCGCTGTTGCAGTAGAATCCATCCGCAAGGTAATCGAGGATGCAGGCTACACACTTGAGCTGCTTGAGAAATATACCGACAAGGCGCAGCTACTTGCCGCTGTTGCCGATGCAGACGCGCTCATTGTGCGCAGCGACAAAATCGACGCCGAAGTAATCGGTGCATCAAAACAGCTAAAAGTGATTGTTCGCGCCGGTGCGGGATATGACAATATCGACCTTGCGGCGGCAACCGCAGCAGGAATTTGCGTGGAAAACACTCCCGGACAGAACTCGAATGCAGTTGCCGAACTCGTATTCGGAATGGCTGTAATGGCTGCTCGCAATATGTTTGACGGAACCTCCGGCTCGGAGCTCAAAGACAAGTCGCTCGGCATCCATGCTTTCGGTCAGGTTGGCAGGAATGTTGCGCGCATCGCCAAAGGATTCGGCATGGAAGTCAGCGCCCTCGACCCCTTCTGCCCCGATGAAGTGATTGAAGCCGCCGGAGTCACACCGGTCCATGACATCAAGGAGCTCTACTCCAACAATAAGGTGGTGTCCATCCACATCCCCGCCACTCCCGCTACCAAAGGCTCTATCGACTATGAGCTCATCACCTCGCTGCCGAAAGGCGGAATACTCGTCAACACAGCCCGCAAGGAGGTAATTGATGAGGAAGGGTTGAAAAAAGCGCTTGAAGCACGCCCCGACATCAAGTATGTTGCTGACGTGAAACCGGACAACGCGGCTGAGCTTACAGAGCAGTTTGCAGGACGGGTGTTCTTCACACCGAAGAAAATGGGAGCGCAGACCTCAGAGGCAAACATCAATGCCGGAATCGCTGCCGCACATCAGGTCGTTGCATTCCTCAAAGACGGCATCGACAAATTCCGCGTCAACAAATAAACCCGCAGAATCTGTATCATAAAAAGAGGCTGTCTAACAAGTGAACTGACCCCAGAAGTTGGACAGGTTAAACCTTATCCAATAAAGGAAAGAGTTCGGTATTGTACCGGACTCTTTCTTTTTAACCGGAATCCCACTCTTAATATGTTAAAAACTGAAAAAAATTTACACTGGGATAATTGCAACTCATAAATAATCGTTAGTTTTACAACACGAAATCCCCCAACCGAATTTCGCAGAAGGCAATCACTCCATTATTAAAATACTGAAATTGCATCATCTATTTCAAAGTTGTCAGAATTATTCATTATAATGAAACGCAATATGAAACATAAGGTACTGGTAATTACTCTAACGCTTGCATACTTCTTACTTTCAGGCTGTCAAGGATCGGTCGATAAAGAAGACGGGAATATATTGTTTCCGGAAATAACCAAAACAGTAGGGAATGGTAAATTATCGGAAGTTGTATCCATACGCGATGCTAAAATTTTGGGGAATTATGAAGATTTTATGATCGGGCGGATAGAGAAAATTGCCCAATTTAATGATGACAGCTATGTAATCCAGTCATCCGGAGTCCCCATTGTAATTTATAACTCTGCGGATGGAACGTTCACCAAGATTGGTGATATTGGAGGCGGAGAAGGAGAGTATATAAATCCGTTGGATTTTGCCACTGATGACAGCAATATTTATGTATTGACATCAGATGGCATAAAGCGTTATGGATCAGATGGGAAATACCTTAATACAATCAAGACAGGACTTAATGCTGACGGAATCCATGTAGTTGACAATAAAATAATGTTATTCGTTTTAGGGGACAAGCACGTTATTCATCTGATTGACATGGATGGAAATACAATCGCGGAGGAATTGCCAATGAATGCGGCGCTGAGACTCTCACGTGCCATCTCGTTTTACGAATATGGCGATTATATTCTTTTCCACGAAGGTCACTCTAACGATGTATTTGCGTATGACCGTAATAGCAAATCATTCCGAACATTAAAGATTCTTCCGGAAGAGCATGCCATGAGTATTGAAGATGAAGCAAATATACTTGAGAACGGAGACAAGTTAAATAACCAGGACGCTATTATTTTTGATGCATTGGCTGCTTCGGGCAAACAATTTTGTGTCGGGGTAATGAAAGATAAAAAACCGTTCATTTACTTTACCGATGATAAAAATTGCACTTCTATCTCTATTTCAGACATAGATGACGATATATTTTCCCGTGGAACCATGTCATTCTTCACAAAAGGAGTTATTTCCAACAAAAATTTCTTAGCTTACTTATATCCAGATATCTTGATTGAACACAAGGATGAAATACTTAAATCCCCTACATGCCCCGATGTAATAAAGAATATTGCGGATAGAGTAACAGATGACGATAATCCTATTATAATTGAGTATGAGTTTAAATAATCGTATGCTACGATTATTCTAATTTTAGTTTTTGCAGGATTTTTTTTGCCCCACCAAGCTTTGCAATGGTGGGGCAAAAAATTAAAAATGAAAAATCAGAGCGAAGAAATGATGTTGGCAGGAGGGAATATCTAATACGGGCGACAAGCTATCCGCAGAAATTCCATTGCTCGAAGACATAATCTATGACATTCTTGCCATACACTTTTTTATTTCATGAAAACCAGATAGACGGCTCCTACCAGCAGGCAGAAAGCCGCGATATGGTTCCACCTCAATGAAAAGTCGTTGAACATCATTAGGCTGAAGATGACAAACACCACAAGAGTGATGACCTCCTGCATGACTTTCAGCTGTATCAGTGAATAGGGACCACCGTTTCCCTCATAGCCCATCCTGTTTGCAGGCACCTGGCAAGTGTATTCCAAAAGCGCTATGCCCCATGAAATAAGGATAATGACATATAAAGGCCAGTTTGTTGAGATTCCTGATGATGACAGTTTGAGATGTCCGTACCAGGCAAATGTCATAAAGACATTGGATACTACAAGAAGAATTATTGTAAGGATTGCGGGTGACATACTGCTAAATTTTTTTCGCCCGCAAATTTACACAAAATATCTATTGCAGCTTCTGCTTGTTGCGCAAGAGATTTATTAAAACTTAATCCAGGTGCCTTTCTTCCATAGGTATTCCAATGGACCCTGCTTGTGTGCGCGAAGCCAAAGGGAGCTGAATACCCATTGTATCGCAAATATCCCCAAGCCTACAAGCACTGAGCCGAACGCGCCAATTTTGTCATACATCCCGAACCCGAAATGATAATAGATGAAGACTCCCATTATCGACTGGAAAATATAGTTTGTGAGGCTCATGCGCCCGTAAGGCATTATGAACCTCTGCCAGCGGCGCCCGTCCCCGGCATGGAACCATACAAGCATGAAAGCGGAAACCAGCACGCACATGAAAGCGAAATTGTAAACCATCGGCACAGCTATGCAATAGTAGGCAAGCACTGTTATGCTTTCGATATGCGCGGGCACAAGACGGCAAAGGAAATAGAGCGGCACTGCTGCAATCAGGGAAACGACAAGCACTTTCTTCCAAAAAGAAACGGAAGATGCCGATTTCACAAACAGGCTTTTACGCCCAAGCCACATGCCAAACAGGAATAGCGCCGGAGTCTGGAACAGCCTGCCAGCCTCCACCTGCCAGAAGTTGCTGTAGAGCTGACCGTTCCATATATTATTTGCAAGCATCTGCCATATATTGCCGGTGCGCCCGACTTGCTCCGCACTTGCCGCAAACTGCATGAAAGCATTGTTTGCATCCACATAATCAGGATTGGCAAGCCCGTACAAAACCTTTCCCCATGCATATGGCTGGAGCATCAGCACTGAGGCGACAATAAGCACCGTCCTGTCTTTCCACCCCGAAGCCGGAATGAGGATCAGACCGCAAACAGCATACAGCAGAAGGATATCGCCATTGTAGAACAACGCATGGAATTGCGAGAAACAAACCAGCAGCAACATTCGCCATGCAAACCGCGCACGGAAATCACATCCGCGTTGCCGCGCATTGCGCATCTGTATGAAAAAGCTGAACCCGAAAAGCAACGAGAAGGTGGCGTATGCCTTGCCGGCGAGCATGAAAAATATTGAATCATACGTGGCAGAATCAAGCCAACGCATGAAACCGCCTTCTGCTACCGGCGCCCCGAATATATTATAATGCTCCAAATTGTGAAGCAGCACTATTGCAAGAAGGGCAAACCCTCTGAGGGCATCTACCGACCCGAGCCGCACACTGTTGTTTCCTGTTCCCATTGCCATTGATATTCAGATCGCCCAATCAATTTTCCCGCTCTATCTTGGTAAGGGTATCGCCATCCTTCTTATTGAGTTTAAGCATCCAGACTACTCCTGTTTCAGTGTCAAAAAGCAGCCACTCGTCATTGAAGTCCGTAGGATATAGCTCAAAGCGCCCCGGCGTAGCGTTATCAGCAAGAGATTTGGAGTTGAGCACCTGGTTTTTGCCGGGATGTGACGGCACAATCCTGTCAATTTTGCCTGTCCGGGTGTCAAGTTTAAGGAACTCTCCCCACCTGGAGGGGTATAAAGCATAGTTAGTGCTCTTGGTTACAGGAACGACAACTTTCCTATCGTCTGCATACGCTGCAGACAATGACATCACTGCAACCACCACCAAGATTACAAGTTTTCTCATACAACCGGTTATTTATTTGCGACTTTGCCGCTCATGCATCTATATCCGCAAAGATAACCATTTTTATAACCGCTGCAAAATAAATGCCTCAGTGGCGGTTGTGGCAGGAGGGGTTGAGGGGAACAGTGATTTTAGAGAAATCCATCGTGAGGGTATCGAAGCGGAGCAGTGTGCCGGTGAGCAGCGTGCCAACTCCGGCAAGGTATTTTATTGCTTCCGCAGCCTGGATTGTGCCGAGGATGCCGGCGGTGACTCCAAGCGGTCCGCGCGCTGTTGCTTCCTGCGGGTCGGTATCAAACAGGCAACTGTAGCATGGAGTGTGGGGCAGGACGGTTATCGTGTGTCCGTAATAGCGCCATATAGCGCCGTGGCTCAATGGTTTTGCGGCATTAACGCAGGTGTCGTTAATCATCCTTTTTGCCTCAAAACTGTCGGTAGCGTCAATAATGAAGTCGTAACCGTCAATGAGCGGGAGAATATTTTCAGGAGTTACGAATTCTGTTTCAGTTATTACCTCCACCTCCGGATTAAGGTCGGCAAGCACTTCTGCGGCGCTTTCGGTCTTTGCAACTCCTATCCGCGATGTGGAGTGGATTATCTGGCGCTGGAGATTTGACAGGTCAACCTTGTCACCGTCGACAAGACCAATCCTGCCGACTCCCGCCGCAGCAAGNNGCGCGGCGGGTGAACCGAGCCCCCCTGCCCCAATCACAAGCACGGAACCGGAAGCAAGGCGGCTTTGCGCTTCCTCGCCAAATCCGGGCAGGGCAAGCTGCCGGGCGTACCTCAGCTGCTCTGAATCGGAGAAACTATAGGATTTTCCCATGGATTATTCTGTTTCTTCAGTTGATTCCGGAGTAGGGTCTATATCCTCGTCATACTTCTGGAAAAGGAAGTCATTGTAAGGGAAGCGGGTCAGGTGGACCTGTTTCGCTTTTTCGTAAATCTTCGCTTTAAGCTCATCGATATTCAACCCTTCCTTAGCGGAGATGAACACTGCATCGTCGCCAACCTTGTTCATCCATGAAGCCTTTAGCTCATCCAGCGAGTAGTTTTCTTTTGTTTTCGGCGTGAGATCATCCTCATCCTTCGGAGTGAAAGAGAAAGCGTCAACTTTGTTGAACACCATAATCATAGGCTTGTCCGCGCTGCCACAAACCTCCGAAAGGGTCTTGTTAACAACCTCAATCTGTTCCTCAAAGTTGGGATGGGAGATATCGACCACATGTACAAGCACATCGGCATCGCGCACCTCGTCAAGGGTTGACTTGAACGATTCCACAAGGTGTGTGGGAAGTTTACGGATAAACCCGACAGTGTCAGTCAGCAAAAACGGGAGATTGTCAACGATTACTTTGCGCACCGTTGTATCCAGAGTGGCAAAGAGCTTGTTTTCCGCAAACACGTCGCTCTTGCTGAGCAGGTTCATAAGGGTAGATTTGCCTACGTTGGTGTAGCCGACAAGCGCCACACGGGTCAGCTTGCCGCGATTCTTCCGCTGGATTGATTTCTGGCGGTCAATATCCTTCAGTTCCGCCTTGAGGCGTGCTATTTTGTCAAGGATTATTCGGCGGTCGGTTTCAATCTG
>DAAJ01000038.1:0-15669 GCA_001701115.1 Bacteroidales bacterium GP2 | reverse complement strand
CGCTGCCTTTCAAGGTGAGTCCACATCCTTGTAAGCCTCGGCAGAAGGTACTGGTACTGGGCGAGTTCAACCTGCGTCTTGGCATTCGCGGTCTGCGCCCTCCTTGCAAAAATGTCAAGGATAAGGCTGGTGCGGTCAAGAATCTTGATTTTAAGCTCGCGCTCTATGTTAGCCACCTGCTTGGAGGTCAGGTCGTCATCAAAAATCGCCATGCCTATATCGTTGTCCTCGACATACTGCCTGATTTCCTCAAGCTTGCCTTTGCCAACAAATGTCCTTGAGTCCGGGCTATTGAGTTTCTGGAGGAATTTCTTTTCGGTGACCGCTCCTGCGGTATCGGCAAGGAATGCGAGCTCGTCAAGGTACTCGTTAGCCTTAGCCTCATTCTGCTGAGGGGTTATGAGCCCGACCAGGACGGCGCGCTCCGAAGTCTCTTTGTCAATAATCAAATCTTTCATAACAAGTATATAGACCTACAACGCTTAACGCGGGCAGATTGTGCAAAAGTAGCAAATATTTTGCATCGTGGAATGCATTCAGCCGATTGGCTCGGCGAGGAGTGTCGCTGCGGTTGCGTCGAGCACCCGCACTTTCACAATATCGCCGGGTTTGTGACCGTTGCGGTCAAAAACCACAGTCTTGTTGGTATCGGTGCGCCCCACAAGCTGGCTGGTGCTTCGCTTGGATATTCCGTCCGCAAGTACTTCAAAGGTTTTGCCTATGTCACGGCGGTTTGACTCAAGCGAGAGCTTGCCCTGCAATTCTATCATGCGGTTAAGGCGCTCAATCTTGACATTCTCCGGCACATTGTCAGGCATAGTCCTGGAGGCAAGAGTGCCGGGACGCTCCGAGTACTTGAACATGAACGAGCTGTCAAAACCCACCTCACGCATAAGTGATAAGGTCTGCTCGAAGTCCTCTTCGGTCTCACCTGAAAATCCGGTGAAAAGGTCAGTGGAAATGCCGCAGCCGGGGATTATGGACTTGATAGCCGCAATGCGGTCAAGATACCATTCGCGGGTGTATTTGCGGTTCATAGCCTTAAGCACTGCCGTGCTGCCGCTCTGCACCGGCAGATGGATATGGTTGCATATATTCGGGCGGGAAGCTATGGCACGCAATGTTTCATCAGTCATGTCCTTAGGATGCGAGGTTGTGAAGCGCACCCTCATTCCGGGAACGGCATCCGCCACTTTCAAAAGCAGTGCGGTAAAGTCGGTAATATGTCCGGTTTCAGGATCGACATAGCGGTAGGAGTTGACATTCTGCCCGAGCAGGGTTACCTCCTTGAAGCCGTTGTCGTGCAAATTCATTACTTCTGCCAGAATGCTGTCCGCTTCGCGGGAGCGTTCACGTCCTCTTGTGTAAGGCACAATGCAGTAAGAGCAGAAATTATTGCATCCGCGCATAATGCTCACAAACCCGGAAATGCGGTTTGAGCCAATGCGCAGCGGCATTACGTCGCGATAGGTTTCCGTAGTGCTGAGTTCCACATTTATAGCCTTCTCCCCTGCTTCTGCCGAAGCGAAAAGCGCCGGAAGGTCATTGTAAGAGTCCGGACCGGCAACAATGTCAACCCCGTGCTCGTTGATAAGCGAATCCTTGACACGCTCCGCCATGCATCCAATCACTCCGACAATGAGAGGACGCTTGCGCTTCATTGCGCGGAGATGCTGCAGCCTCGCCACAATTTTCTGCTCGGCATTGTCACGGATGGAACAGGTGTTCAGCAAAACGGCATCCGCTTCATCTATATTTTCCGCCGGTTCATAGCCGACAGTACGCATAACAGCTGCAACCACCTCGCTGTCTGCAACATTCATCTGGCATCCGTAAGTTTCAATCCAAAGCCTGCGTTCCCCGGCATCATCAGCAGAATGTAGTGACTTTTCCACCATAAATAATATGTTATAGGGCATTAACCCTTGATTTTACTATAATAAAAATGTAATTTTGCACAAAATTAATCATTGAGTGCAGATGGAGCAAATTATCGGAATCATTTTAACCCTGCTTTTTAGCGGATTCTATGCCGTTATGAAGGAGAGGAAAAGAAAGAAATCCGAAGCAATGTTCCATGCTCCTGAAAATTTCCCGCCTACGCGGCGCAAAAGCACAGTGCCTCCAGTGCCGGTTCTTCCCGAGATTGCCGAAATGCCGTCTACCCTCCCCGACGAGGGCGCCAGAGTTACCAGCGACAGCACGGAATCTCACATCGAATACCCCGCCGAGGATACCGCAGCAGTTGCCGCACATCGCGAGAGGTGGCGCAGGGCAATCATAGATTCAGAGATACTAAGCAGAAAATTTTGATATAACATACTTATCACCGTAAGATTATGGCATTTCCAATTATTTCGGCAGCGGAAGCCGCAGCGCAAATCCACAATGGCGCAACCATAGGTCTGTCTGGATTCACCGCGTCCGGTTCTCCCAAAGTCATCACCGAAGCACTTGCCGCAAAGGCAGTGAAAGAGCATGAAGAGGGACGCCCATTCAAGGTTGACATTTTTACCGGCGCGTCAACAAACAACCATGCGGACGGCGCTCTTGCAAGAGCTAACGCAATTGGCAGACGCACTCCCTACCAGAACACACCCGACCTGCGCAAGCGCATCAACTCGCATGACGCACACTACTTTGACCTGCACCTGAGCGAACTTGCACAGAAGTTCCGCTACGGCACCTACGGCGAACTTGATTTTGCCATCATCGAGGTTGCAAAGGTGTTTGACAACGGGGAAGTTGTCCTTGGCACCGGAGTAGGCAATGTTCCCACCTATGCCAAGTACGCCAAGAAAATTTTCCTTGAACTCAACAACACACTTCCCGAAGGGCTCTACGGTCTCCATGACATCTATCTGCCCCTTGACCCACCCAACCGCCGCGAGATACCGGTGTACAAACCGAGCGACCGCATCGGCGAACCTACCGTGAAAATCGACCCTGCCAAAATTGCGGGCATAGTTCACTCTGACGCATACGACGGCATCAAGGGATTCACCGAACTTGATTCAGTGACCCTCCAGATTGGAGCAAATGTGTGCAACTTCCTCCTCGGAGAGGTTAAGGCGGGACGCATCCCGGCATCGTTCCTCCCGATTCAGAGCGGCGTGGGCAATGTTGCCAACGCAGTGCTTTTCGGTCTCGGCGACGCAAAGGAGCTTCCTCCGTTTGAAATGTACACCGAGGTTATCCAGGACGCTGTAATCGAGCTGATGAAGCAGGGACGCTGCAAATTCGGCAGCACTTGCTCCCTCACCCTCTCAGACAAGACCGAAGCCGAGGTGCTGAACAACATAGATTTCTTCCGTGACAAACTCATCATCCGTCCCGCAGAGATTTCCAACAGCCCGGAGGTTATCCGCCGACTCGGTGTAATCGCAATGAACACCGCCCTTGAGGCTGATATTTTCGGCAACATCAACTCCACACACGTTGTCGGCACCAAAATGATGAACGGCATCGGCGGCTCAGGCGACTTTACCCGCAACGGCTACCTGTCAATCTTCAGCTGCCCGTCAATCACCAAGGGCGGGTTGATAAGCAATATCGTTCCGATGGTGTCACACGTTGACCACACAGAGCACTCTGTTGACGTAATCATTACCGACCAGGGTGTTGCCGACCTCAGAGGCAAAGATCCGGTTCAGCGCGCAGAGGCAATTATCGACAACTGCGCCCACCCGATGTACCGCGAACTTCTCCGCGATTACCTGCGCCTCGGCAAAGGCGGACAGACTCCCCACTCGCTCAACGCTTCGCTCGCATTCCACACCGCTTTCCAGGAAACCGGCGACATGCGCAACACCGACTGGGCTAAATTCATGTAATATCCCATTCCCCAAAATACAGGACAGGGTGATGCTTGAGGCGTCACCCTGTTTGTTTTATATCCCTTTTATTATTTCCATTCCGAGCATCCCTTTGGTCAGGGTTACTTCAATGGTGCGCTTGCGCTTCAACTGGTTATAGCGCGCCAGCGGCACTGTCATCTCTTTCTCTTTTCCTCCAGGGAAGCGCACCACCACATGGTACATCTGGTACGGTGCACCTTTCACATAAGTGTTGCGCCTTATGCGCCTGTTCTGATAGTGCGTTGTCTGGAATGTCTTCACAACCTCCACCTCAACGGTGCGGGGCTGACGCGACTCAACATGCACAAGATTAAGGGAGGTGAGCGCGGCAAGCATCACCCCTGTGCCTACAACCATCTGCACTCCGGCATTAATCCACCGGTTGGAGCTGCCAGTGACCCGGAAAAAAAGCCGCGGGAGAAGAACAACGGACACAAGCGACAGGGTGACAGCGCAACCTGCCGGCAAATACCAGGAGTCAAGGATATTGTTAAACAGCGCGGCGGCGACACCATAGCCGCCAACTGCCACAAAAATCGCTAAAATAAGCGGAACGGAACTAAATTTATTGCTCATGGGAAGCAAAGTTAGTAATTTCGCCGCTGTATGAAGATATTGAAGTTTCTATTTTTTTCAACTATAATGTGCACTGCAAATATTAATGCGCAGGACTATGATTCTGCAATGAAAGCCGCAGGAATGGAGGACATCGCCACAGTGGACCCGACAATAAGAATCGACCTCATGTATGCCGGCACGAATAATTTTGTCGGTGAAGATATGTACGGCACCCTCAAAAAGGCTTACCTTCATCCGGAAGCAGCAGCCGGTCTTGCAAAAGCACAGGCGACCCTTAAAAAGGAGCACCCGGGTTACAGCCTCAAGGTGTGCGACGCGGCACGCCCGATGAGCGTGCAGAAGAAGATGTGGGACAAGGTCAAAGGCACTGCAAAATCAAATTATGTGAGCAACCCGACGCGTGGAGGCGGACAGCATAATTACGGGCTTGCCGTTGACATTACCATTGTTGACGAAAAGGGTGATGAATTGCCGATGGGCACTCCTGTTGACCATCTCGGTTATGAAAGCAACATAGACATGGAGACAGATTTAGTGCGCCGTGGGATTATCACAGAAAATGAGAGGCAAAACCGACTGTTATTACGCAAGGTGATGCGTGCCGGGGGATTTTCCACGCTCCGCACAGAGTGGTGGCACTTCAATTTCCGCTCCCGTGCAGTTGCGCAAAGCCGTTACAAGAGGCTTGATTTCTGAGCAAAGGCACTACAAACAACGAGAGCAAATGAAGTTTAAAGAATATTAAGCGCATAAACTTTCATTTGCGCCATACGTTTATGAAGTAAAACAACAACAAATCAAATACACAACTGATATGGAAACTCAAGAAGAAATCAAAACCCCGATTAGACTAAGCCACGAACTTGATTACAAAGACGGCGATGTGGTGACAAAAAATGTTCTTTCCAACGACAATGGCTCTGTGACATTGCTTGCTTTTGACTACAATGCAATGATTGCGCGCCATTCAGTGCCCAGTGACGTTCTTGTAACTGTTATTGAAGGAGCAGTAGAATTTGAAGTGGAAGACCAGCGCCATAAACTTGACACAGGCGACGCCATGGTATTACCGGCTAATACGCCCCATACAGTTATAGCACTTGACAAAGCCAAGGTTGTACTTGTACGAATCAAGGCTTAAGAGAGATAAGAGATAAAAAAACGACCGGACGCCATCATGCATCCGGTCGTTTTTTTATAGCGTAAACCCTGGATTACTTTGTTTCTTCGGGACGGGTGTAACCGTCTTTTGTAGCCCTTTCACTCATGCGCTGGATTCTCTTTGCAGTTTCGGGGTGAGAGCTGAACATTTTTTCCATCATTCCGGATTTTCTTCCTCCCTCAAGGTTCTGGAACTTTTCAAAAGCCATCACCATGCCCCAGGGGTTGATTCCGTTCTTGACAAGAAATTCGTAGCCGCTGTCATCAGCTTCATTTTCCTGCTTCTGTGAATATTTCGCGCCAATGAGGTTTTCACCAAGCGTGCCGAGCTGTGATTCGGTAAGCTGCGCTGCTTTTCCACCGGTAGATGCAATAGCATCCTTCATAGCGCCGGTAAGGAGCTGCTGCTTGAAGCCATTCTTGCTATGACGCCTTGCTACGTGACCGATTTCATGACCAATGATTCCAAGAAGTTCCTCATCACTCATAATATCCATCAGCGAAGAGAAAACACGCACACTTCCGTCGGGACAAGCAAAAGCATTGATGTCTATAACATCATACACCTTGAAGTTCAAGGGTATTCCATCGGCTTCCTTAAGGTTTTCAGTGAGTTTGCGGAGACGGATAGTGTAAGGGTCATCTTCTCCGGGAACCTTATTGTTCTTATCCATCCAATCCACAGATTCCTTAACGTATGCCGCCATCTGCTCATCAGTGAGAGTAAATGCCTGTACGCCTTTTTTAGCCGCATTCGCAACTTTTCCTAAATTGAACTGTGCACTCGCGGGAACAGCTGAAAGCAGAACGACTACAGCTGCGAAAAATTTAATAGCAATATTTTTCATTTAACGATAGTTGTTATGATTTGCGGTGCAAAGATAATAAAAAAGCCCCGCCTAATGACGGGTCTTTATGTTTTTGTAAATTTCTTTTACAAATTACTAAACTAAAGATCCCCCTGCTTAATTCTGTAACTTTTTTATGACCTCGATAGGCACTTCGCGAAGCCACGAAGCAATATGCGGGAAACTGCTGGCATAGGAGGCATATATCTTCTTCGTCCGGCTCATAATCACGATTTCAGCCATTGCATCTATAATTCCCTCACGGGAGTCGCGACGCGCCTGCTCGGAATTCGTCAGAATCCGTTGACCAAAATGCTCAATAAAAAGTGACTTAACAGCCTGAGAGTCCGTAGCAAGAAAGAACAAGGCATCAGGGTTTGACTCTACAATTTCAACAAACCGCTCCTCGGGGCTTAAAGCAATAGACGCCTCATTATCAGTTCGACGAATCTGGATTGCCAAATCTGGCATATTGCCTCCCAGAATCTCATCGGCGCGCGCAATGACCGGGGCGGCAGGATTTATGATCCGGCGAAAAAAGCCACGTGGAAAATCATAATATTCCTGTCCCGAAAAAACCAGGATATCGCCTCCGGCTGTCTGCACTTCATGCAAAAGTGCAGGACAATCTTCAAGATAAGGCAAAAGGTTGACATCGTCATAATAACACCGCTTAAACTTCATCGCACCAAAAACGGATGGCAACCACATATTACGCCGACGCGGAACCTCAAACAGCGCGCTATAAGCCAACGAACCGGGAATAACAATCTTTGCCGGAATAGCATCAAGTGAAATGATATCACTCAGTGCAGCCTGGCATAAAGCGTCAGGATGCCAAACAACTACAGGCTCAAATCCGGCATCATGCGCAAGCCAAATACCTGACACCAACGCTCGAAGCCGATTTCCGATTCCTCCGGCGGGAACAATGAAAAGCTTATGGGATTTCTTATGATTCATGCGGCAAATTTGTTAGGTCGAAGAAATGAGGCTATGCAGACAGCCTAACTAACAAAAAAAGCCGAGACCGTGCGCAGTGCACAGCCTCGACTCGTATCTAAAGGATATTTAGTAGACTATTACTGAGCCTCTTCGATTGTAACGGCGCGGTCGAGCTGAACAGCCTTTTCGCCGAGGTCGGTGAGGTTGCCGTTGTTAACGGTAGCGTTGAGCTGGCTTTCGGGAACGCCGAGACGAACGAGCTGACGCTGTACGCCGTTTACACGAGCGTGACGGAGGCGTTCGTTGTAAGACTCAGAGCCAGTGTAGTTGTCAGCCCAGCCGGTGAGGGTGTATGTCTTGCCAGTTTCCTTCATCACAGAAGCCACAGCGCGGAGAACGTTAACTTCGCGGGTAGAGAGGCTTGATTTGTTGATGGGATAGTAGATAGTAGCAAGTGTCTTGGGGCAAACAACGGGTTTCTCAACAGGACGGTTGAGGCAATCCTTGAGCTGGCGCTCGAGATCAGCGATACGAGCGTTAGCAGCCTGGAGGCGAGCTTCGATAGCGCTGCAGTCAGGCACTTCGGGGCAAACGGGAACAACGGGAGCATCCCATGTGCGTTTGTTGAAGTTGTAGGTGATACCAACATAAGCCTGGAGGTCACCAGCTGTCTGCTTTTCGATGTTTCTGCGTTTCTGGGGAGCATCGAATGTGCTGTAGCGGATGTCAAGGAAGAGCTGTACGCTTCTGCTAACATTGAATGCGTTGATCCAGCCAGCGCGGAGTGAAGTATTGAAGTTGTGAGCATTTTCCCAAGCGTAGTTCTTGCCAACCTGAGCAACGGTCCAATAAGCGCCGCCACCGAAGTAAACAGAAGAGTTGTAGATACGACCGGGACGGTAGCCACACCACCAGTTTGTGAGGTTGATGAGAACGTCACCTACAGCACCGAACTCATTCTGGTACTGCTTGTAGTACTTACGATCAACGAGACCGCTGGTGTAAGGATAAACGTTAACAGTGCTAAGAGTCTTAGCTGCAACGTAGTTAGCACCAATACGTACACCGATGATGGGTGAGAACCACTTACCTACATAAATAGATGCAGCGGGAGCGAGACGCTTAGAGAGCGACTGGTGCTGGTCATAATCAGACATGAAGAGGCTAACGCCACCTTCACCAGTGATAAACCAGTTGTTTGAGAAACGGTTGAGGAGGTAGCCCTGAGAAGGGTCGGGGGTTGTCTGAACCTCCTGTGCAAATGCTGCAGTGCCCATGAACACAGCGCATGCGAGACCAAGGATACTTCTTTTAATCATAGTGAATTAATAGTTAAAACGAATTATGTGATAAATGAGCGACAAATTTACTTATTAAATTTTAATACGCTATACTTTTTTTAAATATTTTTATCGTTTTGATAAAAAAATCATATTTAGTGCATATTTTATGCTCCGATGAACGCTTTCACACGCTCCAATACCGCAGCGGGAGTGAATCCGAATTTCTCATCGAGCACTTTGAAGGGGGCGCTTGCTCCAAAGCGGTCAAGACCGAATATCTCGCCTTTGGAACCGATAATCTCCCTGAGGGTAGATGAAAGACCTGCAGTGAGACCGAAAGCGGGAACACCCGAGGGGATAACACTCTCACGGTATTCAACATCCTGGTCAAGGAAAAGACCGATTGAGGGCACAGAAACCACTCTCGCGGAAATGCCTTCTGCCTCAAGGAGCACCGCAACCTCACAGAGGAGCGACACTTCAGAGCCGTTGCCCACAAGGGTGACATGGAATGCAGGAGCATCAAGCACTACATAGCCGCCTTTCCTTGTGCCTTCGGCTTCAGCGTAACGGTTGCCTGTGGGGCTGGGAAGGTCTTTCACATCCTGACGGGTGAGAATAAGCGCCGTAGGAGTATTTTTGTTGTTCATCGCCATCTCCCATGCAACAGTTGTCTCAGCACTGTCGGCAGGACGAAGGACAAGCATAGAACGACGTCCGGATATGTTCCTTACCTGCTCAAGGAGACGAATCTGCGCTTCCTGCTCAACCGGCTCGTGGGTGGGTCCATCCTCACCGACACGGAAAGCGTCATGCGTCCACACGTATTTAACAGGGAGCTGCATCAGCGCAGCCATCCTCACAGCGGGCTTCATGTAGTCGGAGAACACGAAGAATGTTCCGCACGCCGCCATCATAGCTCCGTGGAGCACAATGCCGTTCATTATTGAAGCCATTGTAAGCTCTGCAACGCCTGCATGAAGGAATGCTCCGGTGAAATCGCCGGGACGGAGCGCTCCGGTCTTTTTGAGGAATGCCTCTGTCTTGTCGGAGTTAGCGAGGTCAGCAGATGAAACAATCATATTTCCTACTTTCTCTGCAAGGAGAGAGAGTACATTTGCCGAAGCGGTACGTGTTGCAATATCTGCTTTATGGACAATGGCGCTGTAATCGATTTCTGGAAGCACTCCATTGATATAGTTCTTAATCTGAAGAGCTTTATCGGGGTTCTTTTCAGCCCATTCTTTCTCTACCGCGCGACGCTCCGCAACGATTTTTTTGAGTTCCTCACGACGGGTGGCATACAATTCGGCAACTTCCGGACGGATAATCCAGGGATTTTCCGGATCACCGCCAAGATTCTGTATGGTTTTAGCCACATCAGCGCCACTCTTGCTGAGGGGCTGACCGTGGGTGCTGCATTTGCCTTCAAAGTTCGCTCCCTGCGCATCAACGCAACCTTTGCCCATGATAGTGTTGCCTATTATGAGTGTAGGTTTCTCTGTTTCGTTCTGCGCCTTTACGAGCGCATCAGCAATCTGAACAGGATCTGAACCGTCAATTTCAATGACATTCCAGTGCCATGCGCGGTATTTTGCAGCATAGTCCTCATCATCTACTTCATCCACATCGGTAGACAGCTGGACTTTGTTGCTGTCGAAGAACATAATCAGGTTGCTGAGCCCGAGATAACCGGCAATACGTCCGGCACCCTGGCTGATTTCCTCCTGAATGCCTCCATCGGAAATAAAAGCATAGGTTTTATGTGAAATCCAGTCACCGAAACGTGCCGCAAGGAACCTTTCAGCGATAGCGGCACCAACAGCCATAGTGTGCCCCTGCCCCAGAGGACCGGAGGTGTTTTCAACTCCATGCACAGGGTCAAGCTCCGGATGCCCGGGTGTTATGCTTCCCCACTGGCGGAACTGCTGTAGCTCTTCCACAGTGTAATAACCGCATAGGGCAAGGACGCTGTAAAGCATTGGAGACATGTGCCCCGGATCAAGGAAGAACCTGTCCCTGGCAATCCATGTGGGATCATCGGGGTCAGTAATGAGGAACTGCGAGTAAAGTACGTTGACAAAATCAGCGGCGCCCATAGCACCTCCGGGGTGTCCGGACTTAGCCTTTTCAACCATAGCTGCGACGAGGACACGGATATTGTCTGCCGCAGAATCCATTATTTTTTTATCCATATAATAAGGTGAATTGGATTTCACGGCACAAAAGTAGTCAAAAGCGTTAAGGTTTGCAAATAAAAACAGTATCGGCGACTCCTTACAAAGAAGCCACCGATACATTTATGCAAATTCTACCTGCTTATTTTTATTCGCCGAGTGTGGGAATATCTGTGTTGACATTCTTTGAGCCAACGAGCGCGTAGAACAGGATGTAAACAGCGCAAGCGAGAGGCACAAAGTAGCTGAGCATGTAGTTTGAGGTGATGTCGGCAACCCAACCCTGGATAGCTACCATTACAGCGCATCCGAATACCATGGTCATGAATGCGCCTGAAGCGATAGCGGTGTATTTGCCAAGACCTTCAACAGCCATGTTGAAGATGCCGCCCCACATAACAGAGGTGCAGAGACCTACAAGAAGGAATGCGAAGATGCCTACAGGCACATTTGCCCAAATAACGGAGAGTTCCGCCCAGTCGATACCGGGAACGTTAACAGTCCATGCCGAGGAAGCGAACATTCCGAAGAGGATAAGGACGATGCTGGCAATAGCCACAGTGGTAATCATCTGGCGTGATGAAACCTTGCCGCCAATCATACCGCCGACAAAACGACCGATGAGCATCATGAGCCAGTAAACGGCAACGATAAGACCAACAATACCGGCATCCATGCCCATACCGGCAACCTGACCTGCCTCGGGAGCTACAGGAGCGGTGAGATACTGGAGGATGTATGTGGGAACACCTACCTCAATACCCATGTAAAGGAAGATAGCGAGGATACCGAGCTTGAAGTGACGGAATGAGAAAGCGCTGTATTTGTCTTTCTGACCTGCGGGAGCAGCTTTTGCGTGCTCTCTTTCCTCGATAGCCTTGAGGTCGGCGCGTTCAGGCTCGTCAATCTTGGTGAAGAGGATAACGATGAATGCGACAACGAAGATGCCGAGGGCGATGAAAAGCGCGGGGGTAGCGTCGCTCACGGTAGCTTTTGTAGCTTCACCGATGAGAGCGCCCATGATGATGTAAACCGCAACAGCAGCAGCACTGTTGAACACACCGCCAATCTGAATAAGCTGGTTACCTTTGTTACCGCCACCGCCAAGGATGTTAAGCATGGGGTTAACGACTGTGTTGAGCATACACATGCAGAGACCGCCGATGAAAGCGCCGATGAGGTAAACCCAGAATGCGCAATCAGCCATGCTTTCCCATCCGCTCATGTACTGGATAGTGATAGCCACAATGCCGACAAGAAGAGCGATGAGCGCGGTTTTCTTGTAGCCGAATTTCTTGATAAGCATACCTGCGGGAATACCCATGACGAGATATGCGATAAAGTTGCCATAGTTACCGATCTGTGCCTGGAGGTTTGACGCACCGAACTGGTTTTTCACGATAACAGCCATCGGTGAACACAGATTGGTCACGAAGGCAATCATAGCAAACAGGGCAATCATTACTATAATGGCGCCCCACTGTTTAGCCTGGTTACTCATAAATGATTGGTATTGATTTTGGATTAAATATATATTTTGCGGTAAAGTTAGGCATATTTTTTTTAATAGAATATGCGCAATGTGATAAATTCTGCGTAATTATTGCCGTTCTCCGAAAATATCACTGCCTATCCTCACCATATTGCTTCCTTGCGCAACTGCGAGCTGCCAGTCTCCGCTCATGCCCATGCTCACGGTGCTGAACCTCGGATTTCCGGAGAAAGCTCCAGAGGCAAGAGCGTCAAAACAACGCCTGATCGCCTTGAAGTCGGCACTCACACGCTCCTCATCATCTGTATTTGAAGCCATGCCCATTACTCCTGCTACCCGCGCCCCGGTCATCTGTGCCGCTTCCTCTGCTATCTCTTCAAGCTCCTCGGGCGAAAAGCCGAATTTAGTTTCTTCAGCGGCAACATGGACCTGAAGAAGCACATCCACAGGACGTCCAATCCTGTTAGCTTCGGCATCGACAGCTCTTAACAGCCTCAAGGAGTCGATGCTTTGTATTGTGTGGACATGCGGCACCACCGCCTTGACTTTGTTTGTTTGCAGGTGCCCTATAAAGTGCCATTCTATGTCCTGCGGCAATGCGGGCACTTTTACGGCGAGTTCCTGCGCCCTGCTTTCTCCAAAAATCCTCTGCCCTGCCGAATATGCGGACTCTATGGCGCTGACAGGATGAAACTTGGATACCGCAACAAGGCGCACGCCGCCCGGAAGGCGGCGTGTGAGCTCCTGGATTTTTTGTGCGGGTGCCATCGCATTAGTTTTCAACAGGGGTTTTGCCGAGTTTGGCTTTATAGACATCCATAATCGGAGTTTCCGCAATGGATTGGATCTCAAAGTCGGCAAGCGTGCCTTTCATACCCTCCATAAAGTTGTCGTAAGCACCTTTGAGGTCATTTGCGGCAGTAAGTATGAGGGTTGTGGATTTCTTTTCCGCTGCAGTTTTCTCGTCGATGGTTATAAACGCCACTTTCACTAGCCACCATTTATCGGCAGTGTCATCCCAGAAAATCTCTGAGATTTTAGTCCTCTTCACTGCGCTTACGCTAAATTCTCCAGATATAAAAGGAGTCTGCTCCTCGATAATCCTTGCCTCCGCCTCGGTGAAAGAGAGGGCGTCAACAAGGTAGGGTTCATTAACTTTTTTGACAAGACCATTTTCCATCATCTTGTCGTAGCGAACTTTACATTCAAACCAGTTTGCCATTTCCTATATTTAAATTTAAACAGTATGTCATTCCACAAGAATGCTCTTGCTGACCTTCACTCCTGATTGAGTGGTTACAGTGAGCACATACACTCCTTTTGGGAGGGAGGAGGTGGAGATATTAACTGTCTCCCCATCGCTCTTTTCAGTAGCCACGCAAGCTCCAGCGATTGAGAATAGCCTTGCTGTGAGGTTCTTTTCTCCTGCCACAATTGCCTCTATGCTGCCTGCCGACACAGACACCGCAAATCGGCGATCAGTGTCAGCATTGACATTGCCTATCTCACTGGGCAGATTCAGCAGTTTCTTCATTGCTGCATTTGCATCCAGCTTGCCGGCGCCCCACTGGGTTGCGACAGAACCTGCTACATCCTGCTTTACTGCTGTAGAAGTCAAAAGGTTGCGCACGTCCTCAACCTTAAGTGCCGGATTTGCCTCAAGAAGGAGCGCCACTGTACCGGTAACGTATGGGGTAGCCATAGATGTTCCCTGTTCACATCCGTAAGGATTGCTTCGCGCCTTATCGTCAGAAGAATTCACTGTAGTGGTAGCATCAGCAACAATACCGCTTTCTTTTATTTTCTGAGCTTCCACATAATATTGGCTAAGGCTTGAAACGACCCCCATACCGGGCGCACAGATTTCCGGCAAAGTCTTACCGTCCGGCAGATTGCCGTAGGATGTGAAGCTTGCTATACTGCCGATTTGACTCTCATTAGCGTTTGTATAGGCATAAACCTGCGAGGATAGCACCGGCCATTTAACTCGTGTGATGTATGCTCCCACAACAATGATATTTTCACCACAGGCGATATTATTGATGCTCTGGCTCGGATTTCCTGCAACGAAACCGTCAGCCGGCTTCTTGCCAATCAAATTTGTAAAAGCCATTCCGCTGCCGGCAAATGAATTGATCTTAGTGTTGCCTGTGCCGGAATATATGAGTGCCGGTACAACTTTTGATTTGTCGGTTGCTGTCAAATTCAATATTATAGAAATGTTGAACCTGTTGTTCTCGCTATTAACCCCGGAAGTAGCCCACACGTATGAGCCGGAAGTAAAAGAGGATGTGAATGTGGTGTTGTGGGTAGCGCCCTGGGTGTTGTCATTGGAGAGGTAAAAAGCCTCGCCATCAGGGATTATCTCGGGGATATCGACTTTTGCCTTAATAGCACCTGAGGTTGTGTCAACCATGGCGAAAGAGATTGCGAACCGGTTGGCATTATCCGCCCATGTGTCTATTTCCCCACTCCATGTAGATTCACCTGAGGGTGCAAGGATTGTTTTCAGTTCAGGAGTCGTGGCAAAATTGTTTTGCAATGACACATTAGCGTTTCCATCATTGCCTGCCCCAACACATATAATAATATCCTTTCCTATTTCAGCAAGCGCCTGGTTCATCAAGTCTGTTCCATCATGAGGTCCCGGCACATAGCCGACAGACAGGTTGAACACTCCCGGCTTGCCGAGTTCCTTGGCTTTCTTAGCAAAGAGATCTGCGGCAAGGACAATGTTGTCATTATATAGCGAACCAACGCAAGGATACATCTGTGCCTCAGGCGCAACTCCGTAATAGGGAACCTTTCGTGTTGTGCTTACAAGCACCTGGCTACCGGAAATATAAGCTACCCTGCCGGGAGAATTATATGAGCCCCCCATGATTCCGGCAACGTGGGTGGCATGGGTAGAAGATGCGTTCTCTGTCGTGAACTTCAAAATTTCCTCCGGAGTCTTGTAGTCGGTGGTATTTGCGTTTTGACCAAGTATAGTGGTTAAGGATATTATCCTGTTCTCTGTCAAATCCTTGTTATAGAAATTGATATGATTAGGATCAAAACCCTGGTCCATCATGCCGAGCAAAACGCCTTCGCCACGATAATTCTTAGTAAAACCATTTGAGGTGCCTTGCTGCAACATATTGACAAATGATGCCGGACGAGCCTCGTTCATAAGCGGCTGTGCCTCCTGTCCGAAGGACATTGCCTGCACAGCTTCATTTGCGGCAACCGCTTCCGCCTTATCAATAGGAAGGGAGATGACAGCAAACTGCCCCCTTGTGGTAAGGACGGTGACACCCTCCTGCTGAAGAGCCGATACATCCTGAC
>DAAJ01000035.1 GCA_001701115.1 Bacteroidales bacterium GP2 | reverse complement strand
TTTGTGCATCACAGAATGCTAACGTTCAACTTATTTTGCATGAGAAAAGTTTTTTGCACCATAACCATTGCTCTTACAGCACTAATTGCGGCGTCAAACCTTTGCGCTCAGAATGTTGATATTTTCAGGCTCTCAAAGAAAACGGCGCTCCCGGTCAAAAGTGATACGCTTGTAATCCTCCCGTGGTTTGACGAGGAGATTGGAGAAGATGTTTGCTTCCTTGACTCGGCAAATATTGAACCGGACACGGTGATTACTAATCCTTTGCGGCACATGTATTCTATTCCGGCGGCAACATATTCCGCTCCTCTGGTTTACGACAACTGGGAAATACTCGATTCGCTCCAGCTCATGCCGCAGAAAAGACCGTCGGTAGTCGGCGAAGCATTTGACTGGATTGATGACCTCAATTTCGGCTATCTCCTTTATAAGAGGGCAAAGCAAAATTTCATTGCGAATAATCCGGATATGGTGAAATATAATATCCGTAACCTTCCGGAGCCCCCGGCACATTACAATGCATTTGTGGATCCGGTTACAACCCGTATTGTGTTGCAGGAGGAGATTACGAGCGGTGAGACAGAGGATATCAACAACCTCCTCAACTTTAAGCAGATCAAATGGCTCCATAGCTTTACTTCATCTGCACAGTTCAGCCAGGCATATGTGTCGCCAAACTGGTACCAGGGCGGAAACCGCTCTTTGGTCGCCATATTGAACCTCGTTTACAATATCAAGTTGAACCAGAAATATTATCCCAAGCTTCTGTTTGAAACCTACATATCCTATAAACTTGGTATTAATAGCGCTCCAGATGACACCATACGCTCTTATAATATAAGTGAGGATCTTTTTCAGGTAAACAGCACTTTCGGTTACAAGGCGTTCCGCAGGTGGTACTATTCTGCAAACCTGCAGTTCAAAACCCAGATGTTGCAGAGCTACAAGGCTAATTCAAATACCCTCCGCTCTGCATTCATGTCGCCAAGTGAGCTGAATGTCGGTCTTGGTATGACATACGGCTATGAGAACAAGCGCAAGACTCTTACATTCAATTCCTCTATCGCGCCATTGTCATGGCAGCTGCGCACATGCTTCAGCAGCAGGATGAACCGGGAGAATTATGATATCAAACCGGGGCATCACTCTGTAAACAAAATAGGTAGCAGTGCGGAGTATAATATGAAATGGAAGATGACATACAATATTGTATATTCATCACGAATGTTCCTCTTCACTGACTACAAGCTGTTTCAAGGCGACTGGGAACATACCATCGCATTTAACATCAACAGGTATCTGTCTACTCAGATTTATGCCCATCTTCGCTATGACACAACTACTCCCCGCGTCAAGGAGTCATGGCATAAGTTCCAGTTTAAAGAGATTTTCAGTTTAGGAATCAGCTACAGCTTGTCCAACTCATAAGCTATGCGCCTCATCCTCTCTGCTTTTCTGTCATTATGGGCACTTTGCGCGTATGCGGTAAATCCGATTGCGTTGCCGAAAGAATCTCCGGCACCATTGGAAGGCTATGCTGATGCAAAAGAGATAAAACAGAGGATTGCAGAGCTTGGTCCGCATCGCATTGAGGGGATATGGCAATTCCCGAATACAGGTGCAACCATTGCTATAGAGCGTGCCGGCGACCGTTCGCAATTGCCGGGTGCTACTGCGTATAATATGGTGGTGGTTCGTAGCGAAAACCGTACTATTCCGCCCGGCACCATCATGGGTAAGATTATTCCGAGTGCTAAAAGCGATGTTTTCGATGCCATGATTTACAGCTCCGCCGCAAGGAAAGCGCGCCTCACTGCGGCAAAGCATTTCACGCTTACCCTTGGTGAAAGCGGGTCGCGGTTGGTTTTCAAGCGTGTTAAGGCAAAGTATTCATTCAACTTCTGGAGGATGCTCCCGTATATGTTTCGCTATGCAGTGAGGAGAAACGATAATACCGGCGAAGCGCCTTTGGGCTGCGTCAAGCTTTTTCCTGAACCGGAAGTTCCGGCAGAACCACGTTATCTATGAAATATTTGGTCGCATTAATATTCCTGGTGTGTGCTTTCACTGCGTATGCCGATAAAACAACCCGACGTGGGCTTAAGGTTGCGCCGGCAAAAGAAACTGTTGTCAAGTCTGATACGCTTGATTTATTTGTGCCATCGCCGGGAATGATACGTTTGTCCGGTTACGACAAACCGTTGCGTTCCACTAAAGAAAGCATCTTTGTGACAAATGCATCCCGCCGCACATTGCGTTTCATTGATTTGGAAATCACATATTTTGATGAAAGCGGACGGCAGATGCACAAGCGCAATATAAAACTCTCCGTAAATATACCCGGAGGGGAGACGCGGCAGCTCACGTTCCCTTCTTGGGACAAGCAGCGAAATTTATACTATGTCAGGAGCGGCAAACCGCGCATAAGTGACGGCACACCATACTCTATTTCGGCAAAAGTCATCGAAGCGGCATATCCTCGCTACTAATTCACTCCGTCAGCAACCCTTATGGCACGAACCCTCAGCTTCTGTGTCCTCAAAGTCCTTCCACCATTCGGATAACTGACATTACTATAATCTCGTTCCGGTCCTGCAAGAGGTGATCCGCCTTGTAAAGAGCCAGAAACATAGTCACTTGCTATTATATTATCGTTTGTAGTAGCAATATAACGAGTAGTCGAATTACTGATTTCGCTAGCGACAAGGCTATTGTTTGAATTAAGTTTTGTCGCCCTTGCGCGGAATGCATTCTCATTGCCTTTTACACTCCCTGACATTGTTCTATTAGGATTTCGAGCTGTATTTGCCGACCAATAATATTCGTTGAAACTTGGATCCGTTGTCCTTGAATCTGTCATCATTGCGCCTAATTGGTCAATACTCGGCAAAAACCAATTAGTCAATTGTTTGCTAAAGGAATCAGCTTTTTTATTTTTAGAGCAAGCAAACCCAATTGCTGTTGCTAATTCGTCTGGGTATATTTTATTTAATTGAACCGGGTCAACAGCATAATTTGTGTATGTTTGAATACCCATAAAATATCTGCAAATGGCTTGTCCATCACTGCTGTGAATAACATCAAGCGGGCTCCAATTCCAAGAAAATCCAAGTACTCCATCCGAAAATGCCTTTACTGATTGCGGGGTGCCTTCGGCTGCCCAAGGGATGCCTTCCGGGTCATACCAGCCGGTGGTGCCGTGAGGGTCAAGAGGGTCATAGTGCATGGTGTACTCTTCGTAAGCCTCCATGTAGTAAGTTGTGCCACTATAAGTAAATTGAATCAGCCCGGCTTGCACAAGTTCGATATATTCAACCTTTTCCTCATTCGCCGACTTATATTTAATCTCAATCTTTGCTGTCCGCGGTCTTATAGAAGCGTTTTCATCCAGATAGAAATATATCCTGTCGCGTGAGCGGCTAATTGTGGCAGATGTATTTGGAACCGTATCCCACATATTCTCTGTAAAATATGGCTGGCACCCCCAACCGGCAACAAAATCCTCATCTGTCATCCCCTCAGAGCTGCAATGCTCAAGGTGAACCCATGCACGGCAATCTTCCGGAATCGTAACTGTACATTCAGGAGAATTTGTGCCGTCACGGAAATAAATATCCATAGGAATCACGCACCAATGCGCATCAAGGTATCGCTCATTGATTATTGAAACATACATTTCATTGAAGGTCTCAACATTCACTCGACCGTCAAAAGTAACATAACCGTCGTTTGTGCTTATATTGTCAAGCCCGGAGATTGTGATGTTGTTTTTGTAGCAATGGTTGCGTTTCACTTCAAAATTGTCAATCACATTATTCCCAAGGAAAACAGTAAACTGGGCATTATATTTCATCCCCTGGTGGTCTACGTATTCACCTCTCATTGCAAAAGCACTTGCCTTTTCATCTGCAATTGTCGGTTTCCACCGCTGTTGCATATCCTCCGGCAAATTTTTGACATTCTCAGAGAGGGCTCCCTCTGCATTCTTTATGTTTTCGTAGGTATAGTATGTGAATAACTCCGCTTCCTGCCCGTCTCCAATCTCATTTCTTTCAACCTGCACTTTTTTATCTTCGGTCAGATAGCTCACATCTGAGGTTTCATCCTCGCTGACTCCACCAAAAGGCACGCAGTCCGGTAGATTCTTGATTACATACTCTGTAATTGTAAGGGTTGGTGATGAACCGTTCTTTTCAGAAGCGTCCAGACGCACATTCACATCGACTCTTGCCATGAGAGAACGCAGATTCAACTGTATCTCCTTGGAATCATCCTCTATTTTCAGGTATGCGAACATCGGCATTCCACCCTCCGGCAGCTTGGTTACATCTTTTCTTTCAGCAGGGCGGTAGTACCATTTCAGCAAATCATCAAGGTTCCTTATAGTCTTTTCGGCAGATGGGTCAGCCTTGTCGCCATGGCATATATCTCCGGTTGGATTGATTCCTTCAACACGGAAAGAGCAGTTGGAGTGGTCGCACCCGGGGCGGTCGCATATTGGATTGGCTATTGCAACAACCTGCACTCCGGCAAGTGTCGGATGGTTAGAGAAGGCATTTTCCGGTATATTAATGCTGTTTGCGCTGCTCTGCCCGAAGTCAACGATATGATATGCGCTTACTGCGTTTTCCAACTTTGGGTTCGGGGTCAGGAAATTGCCATCCGCGTCAAAAAAGAAAAGGTGCAGACGGTTGATTTTTCTCTCCTCAGTGGACTTTGCCGGTCCGTCATCAGCGCGGGACATCACAATCTCCGGCAACATTTCAATTGCTTTTGCCGTAATGGTTATGCCGCCAGCCGGTTCCGGCACCGGTGCATTTTCATTCTCCGATGTGCATGCCGAAAGCAATACAACCGCTGCGGCAATGCTGCTGAGTAACTTATATGGAGCCATATTTGAAGAATCAGTTAAAATTTAGGTTGCCGTCAGAGTCGCTTTCCCAATATTCCTCGCCGGTAGAGAGCATTAGTTTAACCTCGCTGCCGGTAAAGTTGATATTCAAGGTATAATTGACTCCCGGTTTAGGAATCCTGCTGAAATTGAAATTATCACCCTCTTTAGGTATGCGTATTTCAAATGTCTCGCCTTTATATGTAAAACTTCCGGTGATGGTCTTCTCCAAGCCAAGGTAATTGCTGTCTGCTGCTCCGGAGTTGGGGAGCACAAAGAGGACATTTGGCACTGTAAGCGCAGATTCTTTTGCTACAGTAACCGGCTGGGTGGAAAATGGCATTGAGGCATGGGCAACCGCATCGCCAGTGCTCATTACCGGCTCGGATGCTGAGAAATCAATGACAGCAGAGGTGTAAAAGTTGCCGTTCAATGTAAGGTTGTTGACAATTATATCCTCGCCGTTGAAGTTATTGAGCTTGACACTCAGACCGCTGAGAATGTGATGGAATTGCAGCTTTACGTTTCCTGTTTCACGCTTATGGTCTGCTGTAAAAGCGTACATTGCATCCTCCTCACATGGATATTCAACTGTGTATGACAGCTTCGGCGCTCCAACACCGCTCTCCATGCTGAATTTGCCGCTCACAGGAGCGAATGCGATAAAAGAGTATTTGAAATCGGCAGGTGCCGCTTCTTTGCGCACTTTTGGGTTATTGGGAGTGTACCATTCGCCGGTTGAGGAGTCAGGAGCGTATGAGCATCCGGAATTGTCGGTTTTCAGTATGGCACCGTTCATCACATCGGGATAAGCAAGGGCGCTTTTTTCACTCCACCCCAAGGCTCCGCCTGAAGGATTATATTGTTCATCAGACACAGAGGTGTAGCCTGATGACAACGGGATGCAATAGCCGTTTACCGCGAAAGTGCTACCCTCCGGTAATGCCGACTGCACAGGAGTAGCCCTTGATTCAGTTGTTTCTACTACTGCCGGCGCAGAAAATTTGATAATATCTTTACCTTCTGTCTGTTCAGGAGCATTGTCGCTGCACGCTACAAACAGCAGAAGAAAAGCCGGGATAAATATATTGCGTATTCTCAGTTTCATAAATTGGATATGGAAATCACTGCAGGTTCACATCGAAATCAGGGCTGTTCACTGACTCTGAGCTCCAGTCATCTACTACAGGAGCGTCGAAAAGTATCTGCGGATTTATTGTAAAACTATAGGAGTAGCTTTTGCCCGGAAGCCATGTGCCTGAGAGCTTGGCAACTGCACTATGGGTCTGCGGATCATTCGGATAGCTGTATTCTATTTCAACAGCAAGCGATTCAAAGGACTGCGGTACAGCAAGGATAATATTATCTCCATCAAATAACCTTACCGGGTCGTTGCCCACTGAAAGCCCGCCAGACGGAATCAAAGCTGTGTATGAACCGTTGGGTTCACCGGGAGCCCATTTCCCGTAGTCTGAGCCATCCGGCTTGTAGGTCGAACCATCCCAATTGCCGGACGCCGCAATATTCTTTATAGTGAAGCTGAGTATATTGAAAGGTTCGGTGTCATCTGTTTTCGCTATAAAGGTAACACGGCTGAGGATATGGCGGAAACGCAGGTCAACTGCGGCACTTGACGTGCCATTGCCCGCAGGCGCCATTCTTCTTTCTGAGGCAACCATCAAATCTGTGCCGTCAGCAGAAAAACCAGTAATCCTGATGTGGGAGGTTGCACCATTTCCTTTGACATATTCCGTTTTTGCCGTCTCACCGGGATTTGCCGGGTAAAGCGCCCGGAAATCATAGGTGTATCCCGGCAACCAGTACCGTTGGGGGGAGTATTCCCATTTGTCATCGGTGCGGGTCACGGTTATTCCGTCAAACAGGTCGAAGTATCCTGTTTGCTCGGGGTCATAGTAAACGCCCCACAATATTATTTTACTGCCGTTGGAATTGAAAACCGCAGATGAAACGGCGGCGCGCGATTCTGATTCAACAGCATTGAATGTCATCGGCGCACCTGTCTCTTCCGGAGCAGGCGGTTCATTCTCATTGCCGGAGCAACTTCCGGTCAAAAGACCGGAAGCAACTGCCGCAATGAAATAAAATATGCTGCTGTAAAATCGGCTCATCAGTTAGTTACTCCGGTCTGGAAAGTAAATACAGGATCGTTCTTGCTGTCAGTCCATCCCTCCTCAGCGTCAGGAACAATTGAGCCGGTGAAGGTAATGGCATCCATGCCGGTGTCATTGCCTGTGAGGGTGATTTTATTATTTACGCTGTAGCCTTTAACCCAGTTAGGCTGCCATGTGCCGATAATGTGGTTTCTCATTACCTCCTGCAGTGTGCCGTTGGAGTCTGGAGCTTCTATGCTGAAGTCAAATTCTATCTGCACATTAGCGTCAGTGTAAATGAACGGTATCATGTAAACAGGCTCGGTAGAGATGGAAACTCTTTTTGCAGTGCCGTTTTCCGGTGACTGGATTATGCCACTGTTGGGGATATCGAGCGAAATTGATGGTCTTCCTCCTGTTCTGGTCTGTTCAGTCCATGAGAGTGACGAACCGAGGAAGTTGCCTGTATTGCGGAAGTTTACAAGCTTTATATTGCTGATTTTGACAGTGTAGTTGTCACCGGGAATTTCACTTGAGAATGTGAATTTGAGCCTTGTGAGTATATGCTTGAATGATAGTGATACAGGTTCGGGAGTTACTCCATCCTCATGTGCCGGACGGCGTTCACCAAGAGCAGTGGCATATACCAGGTCATGGTTGCAATGCCCTTGCGAAATAGTATAATCCAACAAGTTAAGGTATTTGCCGTTCATTGCTGAGTGACCGGTTTCTGACATGTCGATATCATCATTCTCGCAACTGTAGGCATAGAAGTCATAGTAATTGTCCGGAGTCCAGTATCTTGTGGTCGAGCATTTCCAGATTCCATCTGCCCCTTTGCTTACCCTGTCACCAAAAAACACTTGCACGGGCTGTGAGGATGTGGAAGTGCTATAGGTGCCGAATACAAGGAAAGTCCTGAAATTTGAGTTATCCAGTGCCCTTGAGTTTTTGTTCATGTGGGTGTCAAAACCGATTACGGTCTTTTCGCTCTTTGCATCATCAATGACCTCAGATGTAGAGCATCCATACAGTACAGCCACACAAGCTGCTGATAAAATGTAATTAAATAGTTTCATATAATGGAGATATTTATATTTATTTCACTTCAAATCCTGGTAAGTCTATGTCGGTCCATTCACCCCAGTCGTCAATGGATGCATTAAAGCCGGAGTCAACGCTGACATCGCCGATGGTAAGCCCGTTTATGGTAATCACTCCGCCTCTTGGCTGCTTGCGAATCTGCTCGGTGACATTCTGCTCAAATGTTTTCATTTTGCCGTTGGCGCACATTACTTCAAGATTCACAACAAAATCGAGGTCGGGATTAACGACTGCTCCGTCGCGGTAATGCTCTCCGGGGAATTCAGGCACCCCGAATGTGTTGACCTTTGCAATTATGCCCCATGGCATCACTTCGCAGTCATAAAGGACTGTCGCTTTATCGGAACCGGTTGAACCGTCCTTGAGATATACTTTCTCTGCCATGCCGGCTATTGCGCCGCGGGCAAGTTTCACATATTCTATCCCTTGCTCGAACTCGTACCTTATTACATAGGTGTAGACCAGCGGGCGCAGGACAGGGCTCATTGAAGATTCTTTGTGAGCTTCCGCTTTTGGCACATCTGTCAGGTATGCGCCATAGAGCACGTCGGGAGGGCTTACTGTCCTTTCTCCTATGTGCATCGGCTCAAGCGTTGCGCGTGAACGGGTAGTGGTAGTTGCGGTCATTTCCACAACATTGGCTTCATTGTCAATAAGGACATATTCTGTGTCGTTGTTGTACAGGAGTATGTCGCATTGCTCGCTTCCGAGGCTTGCCTCACCTCCGTCACGCCCAAGGAATGTCAGTGACGTGTTGCCGGACTCCTGGGAATAAACGTGCATATTTACGGACTCAGGCAAAGAGGGACGGTATGAGTCGTAGTCGCCCCCATGAGTATCCGCATTCCAGTTTGCGGGGTGTGACATGCCGTAATCCCTTTCCCATTCCTGCTCATAGCTGAGGGAAATCAATGCTTTCTGGCTATGGTCGTAGCATAAGTCTTCCCGGCAGGAGGTAAGAAGTAGGAAAGTTGCGGCAAGCAATATGTTCAGATAACGTGTTCTCATCTGGAAGATTTCGATTTTTTAGATGTGCCGCCCCACGGATGCCATACAATGGCAAATTTGACTTTAAGCGGTCCAAAATATCCAGCAACTTTTTCGCGTGCGTAGACATTATGGTCATCAATAGGCTCATAATCTTTATATCTCAGGTTAAGGTAGCCTACACCAAGACCTGCTTCAAATGCAACCTGCGATGATATGGGATGAGTGAGCCCGAAGCTGATGCCTCCGAACACTCCGTGTCCTCTGTGACCTGTGCCTCCGTTTTCAAAGTCATACCATGTGAATCCGGGGAATGCACCGATATAATATCCTTTCAGGGGAGTGGAGGTGGGGAACCACCAGCGGATTTCAGGGGATATTACAGCAATCTGGTATGATTTGTCCTTGTTTTTCTTCTTCCACCAGCCCATGTCGTATTCAAGCCCTGCGCTCCACTGCCTGTGGAAACGATACTCCAATTCAATGGATGGAATAAGGACAAAATCATATATGACGTTGGTCTTTATGGCAAAGTCCCCCGCTTCAAGGAAATCAGGCACCGGAGCGCGACGCGCATATTGCAATGTTCCTCTTTGTGCGCAAGTGCATGACTGGGAGCAGGTGTCGCATCTGTTGCCTGAAGCAATACCAAGTGCAAACAGTTCCCTTTCCCTCAATAATGCCGCTACATCCTGAGGTGGTCCTACTGTGACATTCACTCTTGCCCTTAATCTGGGGAATACGTTCTCCTTCAGGAAAGAGTATGTTTTGCCATTGTTGAGTTTCTTCAGCCGTTTCAATCTTGTGGCAGGGTCTCCGGTTCTGATTATCTCCATAATCTCCTCCGCGTTATCAACCTGCGAATGTGAAATGATTGAATACAGCTCTTTCCATCCCTCTTCACCGTCAGTGACATAGAAGATGCTGTCAGGCAGTTGGGTTTCCGCAACGAAAGTTTTTATCAACCGGGTGGCTCTTGCCTCACCGACACCTTGGTTGATTGAATTGACCCCTCCGGGCGCACAGAAGTATGTAACGTCCACCGCCACACTGTCGTGTGACTTGTCTATTCCATTAAGTTCTTCTATCAGAGTCCTTAAACTTGTACGGTTGTTTGGGTTGGAGATGTCGGGAGAGGTCTGCCCGATTCTATATGTAAACCGAACTACTTTTGCCGAGTCAAGCATGGCGCTTTGATTATGTGCAAAAGCTGACAGGGGCGCCAAGAGGTGCAGCCCCAATAATATATAGCACAATTTCCTCATCGGATGCAAAAAACAGATTGTGAATATTATCCCTTGCAAAGTTAATAAAAATTCATATACAACCATAAAAAAAAGATAGGTCGGGCGCCGAGATGTAATTCACCGTTCCGGAGATGAAAATTGCAGGTGGATTGCATACTTTATGGAATTATTATTACTTTTGGGGTGAAATAGCAACCAAATCAAAGCATTATACAATTCAATCATGAGAAAACAATTTATTTTTGCACTGTTCACCGCAGGCGCCGCAGCGGTAGCCCTGGCAGATGAGGCGCGTTTGCTCCGTTTCCCTGCCACAAACGGCAGCGACGTAGTATTCAGCTATGCGGGTGACCTTTACAAAGTGCCTATCAGCGGCGGCGAAGCAAAGCCGCTTACCTCACACCAGGGGTATGAGATGTTCGCACGCTTTTCTCCGGATGGCAAGCAAATAGCTTTTACCGGTGAATATGATGGTAACCGTGAGGTTTATGTCATGCCCGCTAATGGCGGAGAACCGGTGCGTGTGACTTACACATCCACTAATTCACGCGACGAGCTTGGCGACCGCATGGGTCCTAACAATATCGTTGTGAACTGGACTCCCGATAACAGAATCGTTTACCGAAACCGAATAGGGGACGGCTTCACAGGCAAAATGTGGACAGTGAGCCCAAACGGCGGGATGCCTTCGCAAATCCCTCTTCCCGAAGGGGGCTGGTGCAGTTTCTCTCCCGATGGAAAGAAGATGGCATATAACCGTGTGATGCGTGAGTTCCGCACATGGAAATACTATCGTGGCGGCATGGCTGATGATATATGGATTTATGACCCTGCCACAAAGAAAATTGAGAATATCACCAAAAACGACGCACAGGATATTTTCCCTATGTGGATTGGTGATGAGATTTTCTTTGCCAGCGACCGTGACAACACTATGAACCTGTTTTCATATAACACAAAGACCGGGCAGACAGAGAAAGTGACTGATTTCACAGACTTTGATGTGAAATTTCCAAGTTCTAACGGCAGTGTTATCGTTTTTGAAAACGGAGGCTACATCTACAAATTTGACCCGAAAACCCGTAAGAGCGAAAAAATCACAGTATTCCTTAACTCAGATAATGTGAGCGCACGTCCTGAGCGAAAGAATGTGGGGAGGAACGTAACCAATATCAGCATAGGTGATCCCGGCAACCGGGTTGTTGTAACCGCCCGCGGCGAGGTTTTCGATGTGCCGGTTAAAGGCGGCTCAGTAAAAAACCTTACCCGCACAGCAGGCTCTAACGACCGTGAGGGTGAAATGAGCCCTGATGGAAAGATGATTGCATATATAGGTGACGGCACAGGGGAGACTGAGATTTACCTCTATGATGTCGCCGCTGCATCCACCCGCCAGCTGACAAAGGATAACGACACATACATCCGTTCAATCTTCTGGACTCCGGACAGCAAAAAGGTTCTTTACACTGACCGCCGCAACCGTCTGGTAGAGGTTGATCCTGTTTCCGGTGCAAAACGCACAATCCTCACTCGCCCGGAGGGTGAAATCAGGTCAGTCAGCTTTTCGCCGGATAACAAGTGGATAGCTTATACCCGCTCTGTGGAAAACGACATGTCGGTGATTTTCATCCATAATCTTGCAACAGGCAAAGAGTATCCTGTTACTGAAAAATGGTATGATTCATCATCTCCGGTGTTCAGCACTGACGGCAAATATCTGATTTTTGTGTCCGCACGCGATTTGAATCCGATTTACAGCCGTGTGGAATGGAACTACGCTTACGGCAACATGGGCGCAATATATATGGCAATGCTCGCTGCCGACACTCCTTCGCCGCTGCTCATAAAAGGCAATGAAAGCGTGGTTGAACAGAAGGGCAACAAAGCGGAAGCAGCTCCGGTGACAGTGAAAATAGATACCGAGAACATTGCTGACCGTATAATCAAGTTGCCGATTGAGAATAACAATAATGCCCGTCCAGTGTATTGCGACGGCAATAAGCTGTACTATGCCGCAGGGCGTTCATTGCGCGCCTTGACTTTTTCTGATGAGAAGGACAGTGAAGTGACAAACGCGCAGCTTGTGGCTATGGCTCCTGCCGGCAAGAAAGCTATCTTCCGCCAGGGCGGCAATTACTATGTCGCCGGATTCCCCGCTGACAAGGTGTCACTAAATGACCGCCTTGATTTGAGCAATCTCGTTGCAGTTGCCGATTATGCGCAAGAGTGGCAACAGGTGTATGACGAGGTGTGGCGTGCATTCCGCGATGGATTTTACCTTGAGAATATGCATGGCGCAGACTGGAAAGGGCTTAAAGAGAAATATGCAGCCCTGGTGCCGTATGCCAAGACACGCCTTGACTTGAATTACATAATCGGCGAACTGATTGGCGAGCTTGCCTGCGGTCACGCTTATGTGAATGTGGGTGAATATAATAAGCCGGCACGCATAGCAATGGGTCTTTTAGGTGCAGAAATCAGCCCTGACAAGAGCGGGTATTTTAAAATTGACCGTATCTTGCCCGGCGCACCTTATCGCCCTGAATTGCGTTCGCCTTTAACAGAACCGGGACTTGACGTTAAATCAGGTGACTACATTACTGCGATAGACGGCGTGCCGACAAACACAGTTGACAATATTTATGAGCTCCTTATAGGAAAAGCAAACCTTCCTACCGAACTTACCATAAACAGCTCGGCTGCAGCAGGTGGCAGGACAATAATCATCAAGCCTATCGAGAGTGAGGATATGCTTTATCACAACGAGTGGGTGATTGGCAATATCAAGAAAGTAGAAGAAGCCACAAATGGTAGAGTGGGATACATTTATGTTCCTGACATGGGACCGGAGGGGCTGAATGAATTTGTACGGTACTATTATCCTCAGCTTGACAAGGAAGCACTTATCATTGATGACCGTGGAAATGGCGGAGGCAATGTGTCGCCGATGCTTATCGAGCGTTTGCAGCGTGAGGTGTACCGCCGTACAATGAGCCGCACGTCGAGCCGTGTAGGAAATGTGCCGGAGGGAACTATGCATGGACCGAAAGTCCTTTTGGTGAACAAGTATTCCGCTTCTGACGGTGACCTCTTCCCCTGGAGCTTTAAGGCAACCGGTCTGGGCAAGGTGATTGGCACGCGCACATGGGGCGGCATTGTGGGTATAAGCGGCTCACTTCCATATATGGACGGCACAGATGTGCGTGTTCCGTTCTTCACAAACTATGATGCCAAGACCGGACAGTGGATTGTGGAGAACCATGGCGTTGACCCGGATATCGTGATAGATAATGACCCAATCCTCGAAAGTGAGGGTGTAGACCAGCAGCTTAACAAAGCTATAGAGGTGATTTTAGAGGAACTCAAGACCCGGAAACCTCTTCCCGGCGTTCCTGCTCCGCGTACATACAAGGACCTTGGAGTAGAAGGGAAGTAACAAAAGAAAATCTTTTTGAAATGCCGGGCAATCTGGGAAGGGGTTGCCCGGTATTTTTTTTGTTGCCGTACAGTGCTCTTGCCGCATGAACCTACCTTCTGCGGAATAGGATTTTTGAGCCTTTGCGCGTGCATGTTATTTTTCCTGCGGTGGTGCGGTTGCTGGTAATGCAATCTTGTTTTTTATGCCCTGGAGATGCAGGAACGGCATGGCGCGCCTGTCGTGCCGGTGGGTTTGTCCGGGCAATTTGCGGAGCGGTGTCCTCTTTTTCCTGTGGCGGCTCCACCTCTCCGCCGGTCTCCTTTTCCGGCTCCGGAATGGCGGTTCCAGAAATTATGTTGTTGGACAATGTGTTTTCCTGCATACCGGTATCTGCCTCTGCTACGGATTGTTGCAATTCGGTAGGCTCGACTTCAGGGAGAGTTTCCGGCTGTTGTGTTTCTGCCATCTCCTTATTATCATTGCTTTGCATTGGCGTTTCATCCGGGGTTGCTACAGCCATTGGGATTGTGGCGACAGGAACGGTGCCAAGCTGTTTTGAAATCTCATGCGAGATGAATTGGAATGCCATTTTTGCAATTCCCTTTAATACAGGTATTTCGCCTGTCAATGCAAAATTGAGAACGGCATCACAAACGGTGCGCCTAACAGCTGCCGAGTATTGGCTGAGAATTTTGTACCAGGCAAGATCAAATGATATAGAATTGGTGTGTGTCATAGGTGTGTTTGGTGTTTATGGATTAATTTGGTGCAAAATTACAATTCAAATTTGATATGTGCAAAATATTTCGTCAAAAAAACATGGTTTTAGTGAGAGTTATGGATTCAATACTAAAGGATAAGCGTTGTGTTTAGCAAAAATATTAGCTTTTCCGATGCTAACAGCTTCCATTTTTTATAATTTTGGAGCATGGAAACAAATACTACTGTAAAATTTGAACCGGATTTTTCGGCGCGTGTGCCGGGATACCGTACTGTCATTATAGAAGCTGATGTGCAAAACTCCGAAACACCGGAGGCGCAAAAAGCTGAGATGCAGCTCCTCACAGATAAGATAGCTGCCCAGTACGAGGTGCCTGACATCAATTCAATTCCAGCAATTGCCGCCACCCGTGCGGCTTACAAAGCGTGCGGGAAAGATCCTAACCGCTACCGTCCGTCACAGGAACAGCTGATGCGGCGCATTGTGCGCGGGCTGGGGCTTTATTATGTCAATGCCTTAGTGGATGCAGGAAACATGCTGTCACTTATTACCGGTTGCGCGGTAGGATGCTTCGACGCGGACAAAGTGAGTGGCACAGCCATATCGCTTGGCATCGGCAAGGAGGGGGAGCCATATGAAGGGATAGGGCGCGGTCCTCTCAACATCGCCGGAATGCCGGTGTTCAGGGATGATACCGGAGGTTTCGGTACTCCAACGAGTGACAATGTCCGCACTTGCCTGAGCCTTGAAACCAGCAAGATTCTTGTGACGGTGCATTTGTTTGACCCAAATATCGATGCAAATGATATTGTTGAACGCTTTACCGAGCTTTTTACCCGCTATGGGAATGCGTCAGGCATAAGATATTCAGTGTT
>DAAJ01000002.1:1083-7687 GCA_001701115.1 Bacteroidales bacterium GP2 | reverse complement strand
TTATTAATCTTGAAAAGAAATTTATTTTACAAGATCGAGTTCTGCGCCGGGTTTGAATTTTACAACCTTGCGTGCGGGGATTTCAATCTTCTCCTTTGTACGAGGATTAATGCCTGTGCGTGCGGTTTTCTCTGATACGCTGAATGTGCCGAAACCGATAATTGCCACCTTATCGTCTTTAAGGAGGGCTTCGGTCACTGTGTTAAGTGTAGCGTCCAAAGCAGCCTTAGCCTGAACCTTTGAAAGGTTAGCTTTTTCAGCAATAGCGTTGATAAGCTCTGTCTTATTCATGATAATGGGTTGTGATTAAATATTTTCGCCGCAAATATATATTAAAAAAACGAGAGAATTGCATTTTTTTGAGAAAAAATCAGAAAAAAAGGAAGTTTATTGCCACTTTGACAATTATTTGCGCCCAAAATCACACTTTTTTGTAACTTTGCACTCGATTTATCAACCAACAAACAAAAAGGACAAATGACTCCAGGAAGATCAATATTCTCAAATATCCCTCCCGTTACAAAGAGCATAATTATAATAAACTTCATCATTTGGCTCGCTATGATGATTTCGCCGAGGCTCGATACGATTCTCACGAACTATTGCGCGCTCCATTTCTTCAAGGCAAGCGATTTCAATCCCGCACAGCTGCTCACATACATGTTTATGCACTCCACACGGGATTTTGCCCACATCCTTTTCAACATGTTCACCCTTTTCATGTTTGGTGTCACACTTGAAAGGGTGCTTCGCAGCGAGCGTTTTCTGTTCTATTACATCAGTTGCGGCATCGGTGCCGCTATTGTGCAGGAGGCAGTATGGGCTATGACATGGAAAGACATTTTCATTCCCGCGCTTGCAAACATGAACCATGTTTCATTTGACGAAATGCGGCAGGCGCTCGATGCGGCAGTTGCAACAGGTCAAAACCTGCCATTCCTCAATAGCCTCGTTACTCTCGGAGCGTCCGGCGCAATATATGGCGTCCTTCTTGCATTCGGCATGATTTTCCCGAATATGCCTCTCTATATAATGTTCATCCCGGTGCCCATAAAGGCTAAATGGATGGTTATAGGCTATGGAGTAATTGAGTTGCTTATCGGCTTGAGCCATGCATCTGACGGTGTTGCGCATTTCGCCCATCTCGGAGGAATGTTGTTTGGCTTCTTTATGATTCTTTTCTGGAAAAAGCGCGGTCTCTTCAATGCCGGTTATTGACAAGATTGCCGGTTTGCTGAGAAACCGGTCCGCACTGATTCTTTTAATCGGGGCGAATGTGCTGATGTTCCTGCTTCTGCGCATTTGCGCGGTAATCCTTAACCTCGGAGGAAATGCCCACCTGCAGCAGACGATGCTCCAATGGATTGAGTTGCCCGCATATCTTCCATTGCTCCTGCATCGCCCATGGACACTGCTGACATATATGTTCAGTCAGTTTGACGCGTGGCACCTCATCTTCAATATGCTGATGCTCTATTGGATTGGTCGTGTTTTTACGTTCACGGCAAGTTCCAAGCGCCTTGTGGCACTCTATATTTCCGGTGGATTTGCCGGAGCTATAGTGTTTGTATGCGCCTCACTCCTTGCGCCGGGATTAAGCCAGAATGATTTCCTTATTGGTTCCTCCGCTTCGGTTTTCGCAATAATGACTGCGGCGGCAGTTTCAATGCCGAAACTTCCCGTGATGCTGATGTTTCTTGGCGAAGTGCAGCTTCGGTGGATTGTCATTGCTTTAATTGCAATAGATTTATGCCTTGGAGCGGGAGGGGAAAATCTCGGAGGGCACATAGCGCACCTCGGAGGAGTCGCTGCGGGTCTGTTATACCCGTATGCAGCTGAATGGTGCAACTGTTTGCCAAAGAGAAAGCGTGCAAAGAGAAAAAAGGTGACAAGCACGAGCAGCGATGTGCGCAACCTTGATGAAATTTTAGACAAAATAAAGCATAGCGGCTATTCCAGCCTCACCCCTGCGGAAAGGAAGGAGCTTTTTGAAATCAGTAACCGCATAAAATGAAAAAGCTGCTCCATTTCACTGCCATTATTATTGCGCTTGCGGTATCAGTGACGCTTGTTGCAAGCGCATACTCCGGAATTATCAGCCCGGTAAAATCTACAGTCCCCGCACTACTCGCCATGATTTTCCCGATTGTGGCTCCAATCGCAATCGTTGCTGCAATATGCTTTGCATTTATCAAGCGTGCCGCTTCAATCATTATTGTTGTGGCACTACTGGTGTCATTGCCCACGCTCCTCACCTATTATCCTCTCAATTTTTCGACAAAGAGCGGTAAACCGTCGTTTACGCTGCTGACTTATAATGTGGCTAACCTTACCGACTTCTCTGCCGGAGGGAAAACTCCTGCATCAAACCGGACATTGGAATTTATAATTGAACAGTCCCCTGACATTGCCGCGCTTCAGGAATGCGCAACTTTCATGTCATCGCCGGAAACCGCAGTGAGTCCTTCACTTATCGACTCGCTTTTCAAAGCATACCCGCACCACACCAACGGTGAAGAAGGTCAGGCTTTATTGAGCCGCTACCCATTTGAAGAAATACGCCTTCACCATCCGCCACAATATAATTTCCCGGTACGCGCCTACCGAATTTTCACTCCAACTGACACTTTCACCCTTTTCAATGTGCACCTTAAATCCATCGGGCTCAGCCCCGATGATAAAACTCTATACAAGGATCTGACGAAAGGTAAGACAGAAGGTGAAGGAATAAAGCAGGAGCTGAAAGAGATACGAAGTTCCCTTATCTCAAAACTCTCCGCAGCTTTCAAAGTACGCGCACAGCAGGCAACCCTCGTCAAAGAGATGATAGACAGCGTCGGAGGAAAAATCATTGTGTGCGGAGACTTCAATGATGTGCCAGGATGCTATGCGATACGCACCATTGAATCCGCTGGACTGGAAGACGCTTACCGCAACTCAGCTCTCGGTTTTACAATAACGTTCCACGAGGACCGGTTTTATTTCCGGATAGACCACATTCTTTACCGTGGTCTCACTCCGCTGCGCACACGCCGCCTTAAGGTCCCGTATAGCGACCACTATCCCCTATCCGCAACTTTTGCCTCACAAGAATGAATAAAATTGCCCTGAAATTATTTTGCTTGACTGTGTTGTGCATGGTGCTCCCCTCATGCCATACCACAAATGATAACCAGGAATATGATAAGCTTCGTTCGTATTGCATCTCACAGCTACAACAAGGCAAAACATATTTGCTGGAAGAAAACTTGGACGGTGCAATAAACCACTATGCGTCAAAGGGAGACACTGTTTCGCTTTTAGAAATGTACCAACTCGCCGCTATACGGATGCGATGGAAAAACGAACAGGACTCTGCCGCAATGTACCTTACCGCAGCATTGAACTATACAACTGCAAACACCTCGCCTAATACTGCCGAGATGTATATTAACCTGGCAAACTTGTACGCACATCCCCTGCTGACAAAAGATTATAAGAAAGCCATTTATTATTCACATCAGGCATTAGCCTCAGCTCCTGATTCACTATACATCAGCAGGGCGCTCCATGACATAGGTCTTTTCCACGCATTTCTGAACGAAAACGATTCAGCTAACCATTATTTTGAAATGGCTCTTGCCATAACCTCACCTGACAATCCTGATTATCCAACATTCGCACTTAATTATGCAGGCAATAATCCTGCAAACCATTCAAACTCGATCTATTATCTTAACCAGATAAAAGGCACCAGCCTCGGCAAGCTGATTACACTGGGATTTCATTACCTTAACAACAAGCAGACTGAAAAGGCACAGGAATACCTTGTAACAGCAAATGAATTATTCGACCAGAATCCTGAAGGGTACTCAGTGAATACTTACAATAACCTGCGCCTACTTGCAGCATGTACTGATTATGCCATAAACGGCACTGTGTCTCCCGGTGAAGGGACATTGCGCAATGATTCACTCACCCAAAGGCTTGCTTTGATGCAACGGTTAGAAACCGAAAAAAACGAATATAACCACCACATCACGATTAAGCTACTTGAAAGCGAATCAAAGCGCCAAAAGTTATTGATACTCTGCCTGTCGGCTATCATAATAGGGTCCATTGCTTTCACTATGGCATTCTGGAGGAGCAAGCGGCGCTACATAAGGCTAAGGGAGGAACTTGAACTCATGCGAGTGAAGCAGATTGTTGCTGAATCGGAAGAAGTGGCGAACCAAAACCCGTTTGATTTCATCCGGCAAAGAGCAAACCTGTGCATTGACCAATTCCGCAAGACAGGTTTAGCCAACACTATCCAGAAGGGAGAACTTGCCTATAACGAAGATAATTCATTTTTGCCTTTGAAAGAGAGAAACGCCCTACAGCATGGTCTCCTCGAGTGTTTCTCTGATTTCATCGTTGATTTGAAAATTGACGCAGGAAAATTGAGCATGGACGACATTATCACCTGCGTGCTATCGCTGCTGCATATTTCAAACGCTGCAATCGCTGCTTGCACCGGCACCTCTGACGGTGCAATAAGGACACGAAAAACACGACTGAAAAGCAAACTTTCACCAGAAATGTCCACCTTAATATTCGGCTGATTTCATGGGTATTAAGCGAAAATTGAAACAATTTTGAAACGCAAAAAGATATTGCAACAAAAGTGAAACGCTAATATCTGCGATTCGGAAATTGCTCATGCTACCTTTGCAAAAAAACAAAGGTTTATGAGACAGACATTATCCACATTAGTCATCATGCTCGCATGCATCACATCATTTTCACAAGTCACAGCTGACACAACTTTGACTGAATCGAAGATAAAATCGCGTGAACTTGACGAAGTTATTGTTAAAGCAGAGATACCCCCTTTCCGACCGACAAAAGGTGGTTTGATTTCCCGAGTGCAAGGCACAGCGCTCAGCAATGCGGGTTCTTGCTTCGATGTGCTTTCACAAATGCCGGGAGTACGAAATGATGACGGCATAATTGAAATTCCCGGCAAAGGCACTCCGATAATCTATATAAACGGCAGAAAAATCATTGACCGGTCAGAACTTGATAGGATATCGTCGAAAGAAATCCTAAACGTGGAGGTTATCACTAATCCGGGGGCAAAATACGGTGCTGAAGTCAAATCGGTGATACTTGTCAAAACCATCAGGAAACGCGGGGATGGACTCAGCGGCTCTATTTCTGCAACAACCCGTGCAGCACAATTTAACTCGCAAGCCGATAATATCTTCCTTAATTACAGAACGGGAGGAGTGGACATATTCGGCTCATTCAATTATGATTACTCCCACCGCTACCAAAACCAAAAGACCAGTACCGATATTGCGGCAAGCAAAGACTGGTACACAATTAATTCAAAGACGCTCATTTATCCAAAAAGCATTAGCTATCTGGGTAATATCGGAGTAAACTGGCAAATAAATGATAACCATTCTATTGGTGCCAGGCATGAATATTCTTCAACACCATACTCAAAATCGAAGTGGGTGTCACATGAAGAGGTGCTCCTCAATAATAATCAGCTTGAAACAATAGATTATAATACATTCTGGAATAAAGAGAGCATGCCCATAAATTCCACGAATATTTATTATCTCGGAAAGGTGGGCAAATTCACTATAGATTTAACAAATGATTATTATACCCAACGGACCCAGAATATCCAGAATATAGAGGAATCAAGCAGCCTCAACGGCTACAAGGAGGTAGGGAGCCAAAGCAAGATAATTAGCCGCCTCCTTGCATCCAGAGGAATAAGCACCTACAGTTGGGGAAACAAAGAACTGGAGTTTGGTTATGAAATAGTTTCAACAGACCGCCATGATTGCTTCAACAATAATAACGCCGGACTTCCGGATGCCGATGACCGGATAAAGGAAACTACTGCCGCGGCTTTCGCTACCATAAATATTCCAATCAGGCACATTGAATTTGGAGCAGGGATAAGATACGAACATACTACTTCCACATATCTTGCAAATGGAGTGCTTGTTCCCACCCAAAGCCGAAAATACAGCCGGATGTACCCTAACTTTGACTTGACTTTTCCAATAGGCAAAGCAAAATTCACCTTGTCATATACAACAAAAACTAAACGTCCTCTCTACAGCCAATTAAGCAGCGCCATACAGTATGACGACAAATTTACCTATGAAACAGGAAATCCATTGCTGACCTCAGAAATGATACATGACATTTCACTCGCAGGCGTTTACAATTGGGTCTTTTTCAGCGCAAGCTACCAGTATGACAAGGATGCCATTATCAGCATAATAAAACCATACGACGATAAAAGTCCTGCAAATCTGATGACTTACGCTAACTATAACCACATACCTAAATACAACTTGGTTATTTCGCTATTCCCCAAAATAAAAAATTGGTCACCACGATTACGGCTCAACCTTATAGGTCAACACTTTAGCCTAAATACAATTGGAGGTGCAAAACGGATGGATAATGTTCTTCTTTTATGGAGCCTGTACAATAGCCTTGCCTTAGGCAAGGGCTTCCACATGAATTGTGATGTTACAGGAAGGACGCGCGGGGACATGGATATAGTAACCCTCAAACCATCATGGCAAATAAACATAGGAGTTGCAAAGAA
>DAAJ01000002.1:0-1064 GCA_001701115.1 Bacteroidales bacterium GP2 | reverse complement strand
CATGCCACTGATATTTTCAGAACTGCCAGAAATTCCATGATATCATACGGCAGCCGCATGACATTGGACAAATGGAATTATAGCGACACCAGAGCCATAAGGTTGATAGCAAGGTATTCATTCAACACTACATTTAGCAAATACAAAGGAAAAGCTGCCGGACTATCCGAACGCCTACGCCTGTAAGGTGAATACAGCTATTCCTAATATATTAGTATCATCTGATTAATCTAAGAATGCCATAGGGTTCACGTCAATAACTTTCTATCACTATCACCACTTTCCAACACGCTCATCTGATGTATGGCGATTTGGTTAAGCTTGATAAGTCGCTCTGATTGTAGTAACCCTTGCTCTATGAACACGGCATTGAGGCTTTCCATATTTGATAGACAGATAAGTTCATTGACCGATGCGTAGTCGCGAATATTACCTTTTAAGTCAGGGTTAGCCTCACGCCACTGTTTTGCAGTCATGCCGAACATCGCAACATTCAACACATCTGCTTCATTGGCATAAATGATGCTCGCCTGTGCTTTTGTAACCTCAGGAGGGATTAGGTTCTGCTTAATAGCATCGGTGTGGATGCGGTAGTTGATTTTCGACAGCTCACGCTTCGCAGACCAACCTATCAGCCGTTGCTCCTCGGCTTTAAGTCGTTGGTATTCTTTTACAAGGAGTAGTTGGAACTTGGGGCTTAACCACATTCCAAAGTGATACGCAATATCCCTGTGCGCGTAAGTACCGCCATAGCGTCCTGCCTTGGCAATTATGCCTTTAGCATTTGTACGTTCAATCCATATCTTTGTTGAAAGCACAAAATTATTGCTTCCAGCGGCATTTTTAATTGCACCGAATTCGGTACAATTAAAATCCGGATTATATAGCATCTCCCATTCGCCGAGGTATTCAATCGTACCCTTGAGACTGAGCCAACGGAATATTATATGCTCCTGCAGTTGGCTTTTAGCCATGTCTGTCAGCGAAATATAATCATCACCCTCAATTCCTATTACGGTAATTGGAGTATTTTGAACCGTTATTTTTGCCATTTGGAGATAAGC